>JBOICL010000154.1:0-12524 GCA_050740055.1 Stenotrophobium sp. | reverse complement strand
CCGGTATCCAGTTATTGCAGAAAGACATTTTCTGCACCCGCGGCGTGCGTACCAGTTGCGCCTCGCAGATGCTCGACCATTTCATTGCGCCCTACGACGCCACCATTGTCGAGAAACTCGACGCCGCCGGCATGGTCATGCTCGGCAAGGCCAATATGGACGAGTTCGCCATGGGTTCCAGCAACGAGACCAGCTGGTATGGGCCGGTGAAGAATCCCTGGGATGTGACCCGCGTGCCGGGCGGCTCCTCCGGCGGCTCGGTTGCCGCCGTCGCCGCCGGGCTCGCGCCGGTCGCCACGGCGACCGACACCGGCGGGTCCATCCGCCAGCCTGCGGCCCTGACCAATCTCACCGGCATCAAGCCGACCTATGGCCGCGTTTCGCGCTACGGCATGATCGCGTTCGCGTCGTCGCTGGACCAGGCCGGCGTGGTCGCGCGCAGCGCCGAGGATGCCGCGCATATCCTGCACACGATGGCCGGTTTCGATCCTCGCGATTCCACCAGCGTTGACCGTCCGGTGGATGATTACTCCGCCACGCTGAACCAGTCCATCAAGGGGTTGCGCATCGGCCTGCCCAAGGAATATTTCGCGGACGGTCTCGCTCCCGGCGTGCGCGCCTGCGTGGAAGCAGCGATCAGGAAGCTGCAGGAACTGGGCGCGACCGTGCAGGAGATTTCACTGCCCAATTCCACGCTGTCGGTGCCGACGTATTACGTCGTTGCGCCGGCCGAGGCGTCGAGCAATCTTGCGCGCTTCGACGGCGTGCGCTACGGCCATCGCGCCGAGGGCGCAAAGACGCTGGAAGAGCTGTACAAGCGCTCGCGCGGAGAAGGTTTCGGCGCGGAAGTACAGCGCCGCATCATGATCGGCACCTACGTGCTGTCGCATGGTTATTACGACGCCTATTACCTCAAGGCGCAGAAAGTGCGACGCTTGATCTACGATGATTTCAAGCGCGCCTTCGAGAGCATAGACGTGGTGCTCGGCCCGACCGCGACGGATGTCGCGTTCAAGCTCGGCGCCAAGACCGACGATCCGGTCGCGATGTACCTCAATGACATCTATACCATCGCCGCCAACCTCGCCGGCATTCCCGCGATGAGCCTGCCCTGCGGATTCGTCGATGGTCTGCCGGTGGGTTTCCAGCTGATGGGCAATTATTTCGACGAAGGCCGTCTGCTCAATGTTGCGCACCAGTACCAGCAGGCGACGGATTGGCACCGGCAAATGCCTGCAGCATTTGCAGGAGACGGGAGACGGGAAACGTGAGACGCATACGTCCTTGTTTTTTACGTCTCACGTCTCACGTCTTACGTCTCACATGAGCGAAGCGAATATGGAATGGGAAGCCGTCATCGGACTGGAAGTGCATTGCCAGCTCCTTACCAAGTCAAAGATTTTCTCTGGTGCCGCGACCGCCTACGGCGCCGCGCCGAACACCCAGGCAGACGCGGTAACACTGGGTCTGCCGGGCGTGCTGCCGGTGCTCAACGCCGACGCGGTAAAGTTCGCGGTGAAGTTCGGCTTGTCGGTCGATGCACAGATCGCGGAGCGCTGCGTGTTCGCGCGCAAGCATTACTTCTATCCGGACCTGCCCAAGGGCTACCAGATTTCGCAGTACGAACTGCCTATCGTCGCCCACGGCCATCTCGACATCGAGCTTGAAGGCGGTACGGCCAAGCGCATCGGCATCACCCGCGCGCATCTGGAAGAAGATGCCGGCAAGTCGCTGCACGAGGCTTATTCCGGCATGACCGGCATCGACCTCAATCGTGCCGGTACGCCGCTGATCGAAATCGTCTCCGAGCCGGACATCCGTTCGGCCCACGAGGCTGTGGCCTACCTCAAGAAGCTGCACCAGCTCGTGGTGTATCTGGGCATCTGCGACGGCAACATGCAGGAAGGCAGTTTCCGCTGCGACGCCAATGTCTCCGTGCGCAGGAAGGGTGCCGAGAAATTCGGCACGCGCACCGAGACCAAGAACATCAATTCCTTCCGCTACGTCGAGAAGGCGATTGAATACGAAATCGAGCGCCAGATCGAGGTGATCGAATCGGGCGGTAGGATCGTGCAGGAGACGCGCCTGTACAACCCGGACACCGGTGAAACCAAGGCTATGCGCACCAAGGAAGACGCCAACGACTACCGCTACTTCCCCGATCCCGACCTGCTGCCCGTGGTGTGCAGCGGCGAATACATCGCGGCGGTGCGCGCGAGCATGCCGGAACTGCCGGAGGCCAAGCGCGAACGCTTCGTCGCACAATACGGCCTATCGTCCTATGACGCCGTGACCCTGACCGGCGAGCAGGCGCTGGCGGATTACTACGAGGCCGTGGTCAGGACTTCCGGCGGCGACCCCAAGGTTTGCGCCAACTGGGTCAGCACCGATCTGCTCGGCGCACTGAACAAGATGGGCAAGGATATTTCGGCATCGCCCGTGAGCTCGACGATGCTTGCCGGACTGATCGCTCGTATCGCTGACAAGACCATCTCCGGCAAGATCGCCAAGGACGTGTTCGAGGCGATGTGTGCAGGCGAGGGCGACGCCGACAGCATCATCAAGGCCAAGGGTCTCGTCCAGATCACCGACGAGAGCGCCATTATCAAGGCCATCGAAGACGTGATGGCAAAGAATCCTGCGCAGCTTGCGGATTACCGCGGCGGCAAGGACAAGCTGTTCGGCTTCTTCGTCGGACAGGCGATGAAGGCGACGCAGGGTAAAGCGAATCCCGATGCGCTGAACCGTCTGCTCAAAGACATGCTCAAGGGCTGATCGTGGCCACTGAAATTTTCCATGACCGCGTCCGTGTCGAGGTTCGAAACGAGGTGGCTTACGTCACGCTTGCCCGCGCCGACAAACACAATGGCCTCGACTGGGACATGTTCATCGGCCTGATCGATGCCGCGCGGTCGCTGCGCAAGCGCCGCACCCTGCGTGCCGTGATCCTGCAAGGCGAGGGGCCGTCGTTCTGCAGCGGCCTCGATGTATCTTCCTTCTTCGGCAAGCCCGGCAAGGCGTTGCGCATCTTCCTCAAGTACGGTGTGCGCGCGACCAATATCGCGCAGGAGGCCTCGTGGTGCTGGCGGCGTCTACCGGTGCCGGTGATCGCGGTGCTGCATGGCCGCTGCTACGGCGGCGGATTGCAGATCGCACTGGCTGCGGACTTCCGCTACGCCACGCCGGACTGCGAAATGTCGGTAATGGAAGTGAAGTGGGGACTTGTGCCGGACATGACGGGCACGGTCACGCTGCGCGAACTGCTGCCCATCGACAAGGCCAAGGAACTCGCCATGACCGGGCGTGTGCTCAGCGCCGCCGAAGCGAAATCGCTGAATCTCGTCACCGGCGTGGCGGACGATCCGCTCGTCGCCGCCGAGGCGCTGATCGCTCAGATCAGGACGCGATCGCCGGACGCGGTTGCAGGCGTCAAGGCGCTGTTCCAGCAGACCTGGAACTCATCGGTCAACAAGGCTTTCGCCGTCGAGAGCCGCGTCCAGTTGCGCATGTTCATGAGCCGCAACCAGCGTATCGCCGCGCGCGCCAATCTCAAGAAGCAGGCGCCGGAATATGTCGCGCGCAAGTTCGATGACTGAAGCAGCCGCGGACGAAAATTCCGCGAATCCGCTGATCCCTTTCCTGCTGGATCAGCGCGGCGTGCGCGGCTATATCGTGCGGCTGTCCGCTGGACTGGATGCGATGTTCGGCTGGCGCCACTATCCACCCGACGTGGCGCGGCTGCTGGGGCAGACGCTCGCCGCCATGCCGCTGCTCGGCGCCGACATGCAGCAGGAGGCGCGGCTGAATCTGCAATTCCAGGGCAAACAAGCGCTCAAGCTGCTGGTGGCGCAGATCGACCAGGAACTGAGCCTTCGCGGCATGGCCAAGTTCGCGCCGCAGGCCGCGGGCGATTTCGCGCAGATGATGAGCGGCGGGCTGCTCGCCTGCCTGCTGGAGCCGCGTCACGGCGGGCAGAGTTATCAGGCGGTGGTGGAGATCATGGGCGGCTCGCTGGCGGAATCGCTGGAAGGATATTTCCGGCAGTCCGAGCAGTTGCCGACGCTGGTTCGCCTCGCCGCCGGTACGCAGGTTCTGGCGGGCATCCTGTTGCAGCGCCTGCCGGAAGGGGCGGGGCAGGACGAATCGAACTGGACGCATGTACAGACCCTGTTCGCGACGCTGGGCGAAGAAGAATTGCTGTCCACGGAATCCCTGACTCTGCTGCGCCGACTGTTCGCCGAGGACAGCGTGCGCGTATTCGAGCCGCGCGAGGTGCAACTGGTCTGCCGCTGCAATCACGCCAGCATCAGCGCCATGCTGCTGTCGCTGGGCGAGGCCGAGCTGGACGAGGTGCTGCGCGAGCACGGCAAGGTGGAAGTGACCTGTGAATTCTGCGGCAAGGTTTACGCTTACGATCCTGTGCAGGTGCGTGAACTGTTCGTCGCGGAGCAGAAATTGCCGGACGAACACGTCAGTCTCAATTAGATTTGATGTCATTCCTGCTTACGGCCGTCGGGAATCCCAGCGGGACGCAGAAATGACAGATCGAGAAAGGATGCAGGTCCCATG
Organism: Stenotrophobium sp.; assembly: GCA_050740055.1. Classification (GTDB taxonomy): domain Bacteria; phylum Pseudomonadota; class Gammaproteobacteria; order Nevskiales; family Nevskiaceae; genus Stenotrophobium. Next base: position 7,955 of record JBOICL010000154.1, on the reverse strand, counting down.
ATTCTTCCACACTACCGCGTCGCCCCTTCGCTGATCCCCTTCGCGGGCAAGGGCCTGTTTCTCGACGAGCCGGTGAAGAAAGGCGCGGTCATCATCGCGCCGGACAAGATTCACACAGTCTGGACGGAGGAGAAGCTGCGTCAGTACGCGGCGGATTCGGTCGAGGTCGAATCCAGCGTGCGCTGGTTCGAGAGCTGGTTTTCGCTGACGCCAGAGTGGAGCGACGAGTGCTACGTCAACCACTCGTTCACGCCCAACGCGCTGTGGCATCTGGGCTTCATCTTCGCGCTGGACGATCTCGCGCCCGGTGTCGAGATCGTGATGGATTACCGCTACGTGATCGGCGACGGCGAGGAGATGCCGTTCAAGGACAGCGTTACCGGCCAGGCCATCGTCGGTCTGAACTGGCGCGACAACCTGCGCGGCAGCGCGCAGCGCCTGCTGACGGTCATCTGACCCCGTCGCCTGAGTCTATGCGCCCGATTACAAACTTCTCGCTGCGCGCCGTGCAGGCGCTGGCGGAGTTCCTGCGTCTGGAAGCTGCGGGCGGCATCCTGCTGATCGCCGCTGCGGTGCTGGCGCTGCTTGCTGCCAACACGCCGCTCGACAAAATCTACGCCGCCGTCTTCGATCTGCCGGTGCAGGTCCGCATCGGCGCGCTCAACATCGACAAGCCATTACTGCTGTGGATCAACGACGGCCTGATGGCGGTGTTCTTCCTGCTGGTCGGGCTGGAACTCAAGCGTGAACTGCTTGAAGGCCAGTTCGCAGACCGCAGGCAGATCGCACTGCCGGGCCTGTGCGCGCTTGGCGGCATGGCCGCGCCGATGGCAATTTACGCGGCGCTCAATCACGGCGACGCGGCGGCCATGAGCGGCGTCGCCATTCCCGCCGCCACCGACATCGCCTTCGCGCTTGGTGTGCTCGCGTTGCTGGGTTCGCGCGTGCCGCTGGCGCTGAAAGTGCTGCTGACCGCCATCGCCGTCGCCGACGATCTCGGCGCCATCCTCATCATCGCGCTGTTTTACACGCAGAGCCTGTCGCTGCTGTCGCTGGCTGTGGCCGGCGCCGCGTTGGCGGGACTGCTGCTGCTCAACCGCGCCGGCGTCACGCGCCTCGGCCCCTACCTGCTGCTTGGTGCGGTGCTGTGGGTGGCGATGCTCAAGTCCGGCGTGCACGCCACGCTGGCCGGCGTGATCCTCGGCATGACCATTCCGCTGCGCGGCCGTGATGGCGCGGCGCGGCCGCTGGAAAAACTCGAACACAGCCTGCATCCCTGGGTGGCCTACGGCATCCTGCCGCTATTCGCCTTCGCCAACGCGGGCGTGCCGCTCGCGGGCCTGTCCTTGTCGAGTCTCGCCGCGCCGGTGCCGCTGGGCATCGCTGCGGGACTGGTGCTAGGCAAGCAACTCGGCATCTTCGGTATGGCGGCACTGGTCATCGGCACTGGCTGGGTGCGTATGCCGGAGGGACTGCGCTGGAGTTCGCTCTACGGCATGTCCGTCCTCTGCGGCATCGGCTTCACCATGAGCCTGTTCATCGGCTCGCTAGCCTTCGAAGCGGGCGACCTGAACCTGATGGTCGCCAACCGCGTCGGCATCCTCTGCGGCTCGCTGGTCTCCGCCACCGCCGGTTATCTGGTGCTGCGCATGCTGCTGCCCAAGCCGGCGTAATCACCACCCGCTCTCCCGCAAAGCATTGAAATATTTGTTATAATTTATAATATAAATATATATTATTATAATAAATAATCACAATAAAATACGTGCATCATGCAGGAGCGGGTGCCGACACGGTGCTTGCCCGAAGGGCAATGGGTGCGGGAGGCGCCCGAAGCCCGCGACCAACGTGAAGGTCGGCACCCAACCGCCCGCTCCCGCACCCGTTTTGCTTCGCAAAAACGCCGTGTCGCGGGCGGGTGATGCTAAAACCATTACGGAGTTGTGCCGTATGTCCGACCCTCAACGATCCGCGCATCTTTGGTCCGCATCAAATTCTGTCGGGCTGCCTGCCCGGCATCGTCCTCGCGATCCATCTCACGTTCTGGCGGCCCTGAAACGCGCTCAACGCTGATGCGTGCGGATCTGGTACACGCCGCGGCTGGTCGCAACCACCGTGCCGTCAGCGCTCTTGAGTTCGCCTTCCAGCACGAACTCCGCCTTGCCCGCGGCGTCCGCTTCGGCGGCGAGCGCGGCGATCTGCGTGTCGTCTAGCGCCATCTCGATGGTGATGTCGCCTTTGGCCGGCTTGAGGAAGCGCAGGTTCAACTCCTTGACGATAGGGTAATAGCGCGCCGCGTCGAAGCTGGATAGGGACAGCGCGCCGCCGGGGATTTCCGCCAGCGTGAACAGCGCGCCCGCGTACATGGTGCCGATGTGGTTACCGTTATTCGTAAACGGCATCAGGCATTTCACGTAGCCGCGCCGCAGTTCCAGCACGCGCAGCCCGGAGTTGGAGACGAACTTGATGCCGGTTTCGAGCATCTTACGAGCGACGGTCAAGTCCATCTTTCGATGCCTGCGTCATGTTGATCGGGGAATTCTACTGCCGGTCAAGCACCAAAGTATTGGTCAGAAAGTGCAGGCAAACTCAGCGGCTGCAAGTTACCGCTGTCCTGAACCGCCGTTTTCACGCGGCGTGATCGCGTACCGATAGGTCAAGCGGGGGGGGATTTCACAGTTGGAAAAAGTCTGTTTTCTGTATTCGAACAGCTTGGGGAGCAAGATGCTGCGCACCTTCTTGAACGAGCGCACTTTCCTGAAATCATGGCGTTTCAGCAAGTGCATCATCGCCTGCGCATCCGGTGCGCAGGCGCAGGTGATGAGGCTGGGCATCGGCGCCCGCTCCATAATTGTTTTAAGCAGTTGTCCTCCTACGCCTCGCCCTTGCCAAGGTCTATCGACGACCACCGTGTCGATATAGACCGATGGCATCTCATCATGGCGTTCGGTTTTAACCAAGGCGGCGCCGACCGTTGTGCCGGCATGCCGGGCCGCCAGAAAGCTGTAACCAGGGGAGAGGAGGGGAGGGCGGCGTCCCAAGAAGGAATGCCATGCCCGACGCAGCAATGCGTAGCAGCAGCTCTTCAGCAGTTTCACCTGCTCGGTCTTCAACAAGTTGAGGCGCGAAAAACTTCCGCTGTCCGCTCCAAGAATGACCTGCGTCAGGAGGAACCACGCGTCGCCAGCGTTGGCGAAATCGATGGTCAGATCCCTATCTGAGTCAATGCTTTGAACGAGTTGAACCGAGGACATATGGTATTCCTGAGCACCTATTGCTTAGCCTAAAACCCAGATTTTGAATAGGGAAGATATCGCTACAAATCTTTACGCCAGCGGCCGGAGCAAAAAGCCAGCTATTGCAAACTCAGAAAAGGAAATACCAGACGAATAATCCAAATTCCGGTTTTCCGCGTAATAGCAGCGTGAACAGCAAAACCTCATGACCCTAGTACACGCCTTCATCGCAACCGTCATCATCGTCATTGCTGCCAAGACCGCCGCTTGGCTGATGCAGAAGCGCAGCCGCAATGCCGGGCTGGTGGACGCGGTCTGGGCCTGGACACTGGGCGTCCTCGCGGTGGTCTATGCGCTTGCGGGCAGCGCACCGGCGCATACGCGCCTGCTGCTGGCGCTGATGGGCAGCGTCTGGGGCCTGCGGCTGGGCACGCACTTGTGGCGGCGCAACTACAGCAAGCCGGAGGACTGGCGCTATGCGCAATTCCGTCAGAAATGGGGCGAGAAGGCTGATCGCAACATGTTCTGGTTTTTCCAGTTCCAGAACATTTTCACGCTGATGCTTTCGGCCAGCGCTTTTCTCGCGGTGGCTTACAGGCCCGATGCTCCTGCGGGTTGGTGCGTGGCGCTGGCGCTGGCGATCTGGGTTATTTCGGTACTGGGAGAGGGACTGGCGGACAGCCAGATGGCGGAGTTCCGTCGCAATCCGGCCAACAAGGGCCGCGTCTGCCGCGAAGGATTCTGGCGCTACTCGCGCCATCCCAACTATTTCTTTGAATGCCTGCACTGGCTGGCCTATCTGCCGCTGGCGCTGGGTGCGCCCTGGGGCTGGACCAGCGTGTTCGCGCCGCTGGTGATGGCCTTCCTGCTGCTGAAACTATCCGGCGTCCCGCTACTGGAAGCCGAGATGATGCGGCGCAAGCCCGGCTATGCCGATTATGTTCGCAGCACCAGCGCACTGATTCCCTGGCCGCCCAAGGCGTGAAACGCAAAAATAAACTTCAGATAAAGGACTTTAAGAAAATATTATGAATGCCATTGACTACGTGGAACGCGGCCTCGTGCCCGATTTGATCACGCGAGCCGCCATGCGCAAGCTCATGACGCAGCGGCTCAGGGACGAATCCATCGATAACGGCGAGCTGCGCTCGCGGCGGTTCAACGAATTCCTAGCCGAACTGCGCGCTAGCCCGATCGCCATTGAAACCGGCGCGGCCAACGCGCAGCACTACGAAGTCCCGGCGGAGTTCTTCCATCTGCACCTAGGGCCGCGCCTCAAGTATTCCTGCGCACTGTATCCAGCGGGCAACGAGACGCTGGCGCAGGCGGAGGAACTGATGTTCTCGCTCTACGCCGAGCGTGCGCAGCTGAAGGATGGCCTGCGCATACTCGATCTGGGCTGCGGCTGGGGTTCGCTGTCGCTGTGGCTGGCGGAGAAATATCCGAATTCAAAAATAACCGGCCTGTCGAACTCAAACGGCCAGCGTGAATTCATCATGCGGCGGGCGCAGGAGCGCGGCTTCGGAAATCTCACAATTCTTACCGGCAACATTGTGGATTTCGAGATGCCGACGTCCAGCTTGGAGTCCGGTTTCGACCGCGTGATGTCGATCGAGATGTTCGAGCACATGAAGAACTACGGCCTGCTGCTGAGCAAGGTCGCGCGCTGGATGAAACCGGATGCGAAGCTGTTCATCCACATCTTCGTGCATCGCCTGCTGGCCTATCATTTTCAAGCGAAAGACCAGACCGACTGGATGAGCCAGTATTTCTTCACCGGCGGCACCATGCCCAGCGAAAACCTGCTGCTGAATTTCCAGGATGATGTGCGCCTGTTGCAGCAATGGTGGGTGAGTGGCCGGCATTATGAGAGGACTGCCAACCACTGGCTCGCCGGCATGGACGCAAAGAAATCTGAAATCATGCCGGTGTTCCGCAAGGGCTATGGCGAAAAAGACGCCGTCATCTGGTTCAACCGCTGGCGCATGTTCTACATGGCCGTGGCGGAACTGTTCGGTTACGCTGGCGGCAATGAGTGGGGCGTGGCCCATTATCTTTTTGCGAGGCGTTAAGACATGCAGGGAATCATGAAGGCACTGGCGGGCATGGCGCTGTTCGCGTTTGCGGTGCATGCGTTCGCGGCGGATGAAGATCTGCGCATCTACGGCTACGCCTACGACCTCAAGAGCGGAAAATACCTCTACACCGAAGTGCATCACCAGAAAGTGCATGATGACCACTGGGTCTCCGGCGTCATCGACTACTATGGTGCAGACGGCAAGCAGATCGGCCACAAGGTGCTGGATTTCAGCAGTGATCCCTACGTGCCGGTGTTCCGCATGGAGCAGAAAGTTCTGGGCTATGTCGAAGGCATCAGCGCCGTGGGCAAGACGGTCGAGATGTACAAGAAGGCCGACGCCAGTTCCGCGATGCAGACCACGACGATCAAGCACACGACGCCGATGGCGGCGGATTCCGGTTTCCACAGTTTCATCCGGGGGCATTTCAAGGAGCTGATGGCGGGCCAGACGGTGGCCTTCAAGCTGGCGGTTGCCGGCGAACTTGACAGTTTCAGCTTCAGGATTCACCGAGCGGCTGACGAAACCTGGGAAGGCAAGCCCGCCGTGCATCTGATCGTGGAGCCGGATTCCCTGCTGCGTTTCCTGGTGTCGCCGCTGAACCTGCTCTACCGCGCGGACGACCGCACCTTGCTGGAGTATCGTGGCGTTTCCAATATCCACGATCCGGCCACCGGCAAGACCTATGACGTGCGCCTCGATTACTACACCAGCAAGCCGGCGGATGCTCCGGCCAATCTGCCTCCGCTCGATAACTGAGCGGTTCGCCGTGCTGCGGCGCCTGCTTTTGCTGGTGCTGATGTTTCCGCTCGCGGCGTTGGCGCAGGGCGATGCGGACGGAAAATCGGTCGAGAACGCCCTCAAGACCGCGCAGTCGCGCCATGAGCCCGTGCTGGCTGATTTTCACGCGCCCTGGTGCTACTCCTGCTACTTCATGGCAACGCATGTGCTCAACGGCCCGGAGTGGGAGCAGGTCGAGCGCGACACGGTTGTCGTGGATCTGGATGCAGATTCGCCGGAAGGCGCGCGCTGGATGAAGCAGTGGAACGTGAAGGCGCTGCCCGCTTACATCGTGCTCGACGAGCATGGCGAAGAACTGGGCCGCATCCTGGCCGAACAGACCCGCGTGGATTTCTACCGCGAACTCGGCGCGATCACCGCGCATGGCGTAACGCTTGCCGCGCTGCAAGCTCGCGTCGAAGTGGGCGGCATGCCGGCGATCATCGCCGCGCGGGAAGTGCTCAAGACTTATTACGCCCGCCGCGACGCCAGCGGCGCACTGGCCTGGTATGCAGGTTTGCCGGGAGGCGCGGGCAATATGGTGGAGAGCGATCCGCAGGCACAGTTCTGGCTTGATCGTTTGCGCCTGCTGCAAGCATCAGCGGTCAGGAACACCACGGAGTGCATGCAGGTGGGCGAGTCGGTACTGAACGGCCCGCTCGACTGCGAGCGGCCCTACGACCTGGATACGGTCATGGACTGCGCCGCCCGCCTGCCTCAAGCCCAACAGAGCAAATTTTTTGCCGCGCAGCGTCCCGCGCTGGACAAGCTCGTCAACAAGGGCGCGTTCGGTACGCCACGCTGTGCCGACCAGCGCAGCATCGTGCTCACCGCCGCCGACCTCGACCATGCGCTGGGAGACAAGGCCGCCGAGCAGAAAGTGCTGGATCGCGCCATCACCGATACCCAAAAGAAAATCGGCGGTAATCTCAGGAAGGACCGCAATCTTTCCGACAACCTGCGCGTCTATCTGGAGCGCGCAGGCCGGACGCCCGAACTGGATGCCTTGTTGGTGAAGCTGATCGCCACCTATCCCGACGATTACGTCTACTCCTATCGTCTGGGCAAGAGTCTGCTGGCGCACGGTAAGGCGGACGTAGCGCTGCCTTACCTGGAGCAGGCTGCGGGCAAGGCTTATGGCGAAAACCGCTTGGTGGTTGCGACCTACCGCGTGCAGGCGCTCAAACAACTCAAGCGTGACGACGACGCGCGGCGCGTGGTCGCGCAGACGCTCAAGGCCAACGGCCCGTGGTTCCCGCAAGAGGCGGCGACGCTCAAGGCCCTGGTGACTTCCTGACGTTTGCCCGCGCGGCGACTTGCGCAAAGCCCCGGCTGCCGCTGCAATAGCGGCCCCTTGAACGACCGCCGCCGCCGTGACAACACAAGCTGAAACCACCGCCCGCCTGCTCATCATTTGTCCGGACCGGCCGGGCATCGTCTCGGCGGTCACGACTTTTCTGTACCGCCACGGCGTCAACATCACCGAACTGGATCAGCATTCCTCCGACCCCAGCGGCGGAAAGTTTTTCCTGCGCCTGGAATTCCAGACGCCGGCGATGGACGTTTCGCTCGGTGCCCTGCGCCAGGCCTTCGACGATGTTGTCGGCAAACTTTTTGCGATGGACTGGCATATCTCCTATGCAGCCGAAAAGCCGCGCATGGCGCTGCTGGTCTCGCGGCACGACCATGCGCTGCTCGAACTGCTGTGGCGCTGGTCGCGTGGCGAGTTGCGCGTGGACATACCGCTGGTGATCTCCAACCACGACGACCTGCGCGCGCCGGTGGAAAGTTTCGGCGTGCGTTTCGAGCATGTGCCGGTGAGCGCAGCGACCCACGCGGCGGCGGAAGCACGCATGCTGGA
>JBOICL010000153.1:0-1901 GCA_050740055.1 Stenotrophobium sp. | reverse complement strand
CGTCAGGGATCACGCGATCGCCGAGGAAGTGGTGCAGGAGGCGTGGATTTCCGCGTTCCGCGCGCTGCCGAAATTCGAGCGCCGCGCCAGCTTCAAGACCTGGCTGCTGCGCATCGTCTCCAACGAGGCCAAGGACCGGCTGCGCGGCAAGCCGCGCGAACTGTCTCTCGACGACATGACCGGAGAGGGACTCGCGATCATCGGGGACCGCTTCAACGACCGCGGCCACTGGAACCTGCCGCCGCGGCTTTGGGATCACGATACGCCGGAGGCCCTGCTCAGCGAGGAGCATCTGCGCGACTGCCTGCAAAAACACATGGATCAGTTGCCGCCGGCACAGCGCGCGGTGCTGGCGATGCGGGAACTGGAGGAGCTTGAATTCAGCGAGATCGCCGCCACCCTTGAGGTCAGCGAGCAGAACGCCCGCGTCCTGCTGCACCGTGCGCGGCTATGCCTTTACGGCATGATCGAACACTACGAGGAAACCGGCGAATGCTGAATTGCCGCCAAGTCAACGAACTATCGTCGGACTATCTGGAGTCGCAGATGAACTGGCGACAGCGCACGCTGTTCCGCACGCACCTGCTGATCTGCCGCCACTGCCGGCGGTTCCTGCGGCAGTTGACCGTCGTCCGCGATACTTTGCGTCGCCTGCGGCCCCAGGCCGATGAAGCTTCCGTCCTCCGTGTGCAGAAAGCGATTGCGGCACTGCCGCCGGACCCGTCCTCCTGATTGCCGTTTGGGCAGGCGGCGCAAACCCCGCTTATCTGCCTGAAATCACTTCAATACTTGAGTAACGCCTGCGGGGACATTACAATCGCCGCCCCTATTGCCCGCTTGTTTGCCGTCAAGCGCGTTTTTAGGGGCAAATCGGCTTGAACTGGAGTGCGTAACATCGCAGCGGAAAAAGATGACCGGCGCAATGGTGAGATCACCACGCCGCAAGTGCGCGTAATCGGATCGGACGGATCCCAGATCGGCATCATGCTGACCCGCGACGCCGTCGCCAAGGCCGAGGAAGAAGGCCTGGACCTGGTGGAGATTTCTCCCAACGCGGAGCCGCCGGTCTGCAAGATCATGGATTACGGCAAGTACCTTTATCAGAAAGATAAAGCCCAGCACGCCGCCAAGCGCAAGCAGAAACAGATTCAGGTCAAGGAAATCAAGTTCCGCCCGACCACCGAGGTCGGCGATTACCAGACCAAGCTGCGCCAGCTCCGAGGCTTCCTCGAAGAAGGCGACAAGGTCAAGGTCACGGTGCGCTATCGCGGCCGCGAACTGGCCCACCAGGAAATCGGCCAGCGCCAGATGGAACGTGTGCGCGCCGACCTGGAAGACCTGGGTATCGTCGAGCAGTACCCGAAGATGGAAGGCAAACAGGCCATTATGGTGATGGGCCCGAAGAAAAAGTAGTTCGCTGCATCGCTTTATTTGTAAGTGCGGGCCATGGATGGCCCGCTCTGTGACAAGGATGTCAACAAAAGAAGTCCTGTCGAATGTTTTGACAGGCCCGGCCAGCTCCCCCACAGGGGATGTGAAACCGGCAACACTGAAGATGGAGGCAATCATGCCCAAGCTGAAAACCGTGAAGAGCGCGGCGAAACGCTTTGCCAAGACTGGCAAAGGCGGCTTCAAGCGCGGCCATTCCCACAAGCGTCACATCCTCACCAAAAAGTCGGCGAAGCGTATACGCCAGCTTCGCGGTGAAGCGCAGATCTGCCCGAGCGACGTTCGGGAAGTGCGCCAGATGCTGCCTTACGCCTAACGGGAGATAGAACATGGCAAGAGTCAAACGTGGTGTAACGGCGCACGCGCGCCACAAGAAGATGCTGAAGAAGGCGAAGGGCTATTACGGCGCCCGTTCGCGCCAATTCCGCTCCGCCAAGCAGCAGGTCATCAAA
>JBOICL010000152.1:0-1539 GCA_050740055.1 Stenotrophobium sp. | reverse complement strand
TGACGCGCTCGCTGGGCGAGCATCTGGCCGCGGTCAACGCGACGCTGGACCCGCACGAGCAACTGGATTTCCTTGCGCTGGTGAAAGATCCATGGAATATCGAAAACGGTTTCATCACGCCGACCCTGAAAATCAAGCGCAACGTGATCGAGTCCGCCTACGGCAAGCTGCTGGACGGCTGGTATGCGCAGAAGAAAGCGGTGATCTGGCAGGAGTAAATGGATAGACGCAGATTCGAGTCACCCGCTCTTCACGTATTCGCTCCGGCGTTCGTTATAATTTATATGATAATTATAAATATAATCAATAATTAAAAACAATTGCTCAAGCAGAACCGGCAGGAGCGGGTGCCGACACGGGGTTTGCCCGCAGGGCAATGGGTGCGGGAGGCACTCGAAGCCCGCGACCAGCGAAGGTCGGCACCCCACCGCCCGTTCCCGCACCCGTTTTGCTGCGCAAAAACACCGTGTCGCGGGCGGGTGACGCGAAAAACAGCTCAGCCGTGTTTTTGTGCGGCCTGCAAGGTGTTCTGCATCAGCATCGCGACGGTCATCGGCCCCACGCCGCCGGGCACCGGCGTGATGTAGGCGGCACGTTCTTTCGCGGCGTCGAATTCGCAGTCGCCGGCGAGCTTGCCATTGGGCAGGCGGTTGATGCCGACATCGATCACCGTCGCGCCGGGCCGTATCCATTCGCCCTTGACGAAGCCGGGTTTGCCGATGGCGACCACCAAGATGTCGGCACGCGCCACTTCGCCCGGCACATTGGCGGTGAAGCGGTGGCAGCAGGTTGCGGTCGCGCCCGCGAGCATCAGTTCCAGCATCATCGGCCGCCCCACGTGGTTGCTGGCGCCGACGACGACCGCCGTGCGGCCCTTGAAGACTTCGCCGGTGGATTTCAGCAGCTCGATCACGCCGTAGGGCGTGCAGGGGCGCAGCACCGGCATGCGCTGGGCGAGACGGCCGAGGTTGTAGGGATGGAAGCCGTCCACGTCCTTGTCGGGGTGGATGCGTTCGATCACCGAAGTGGAATCGATCTGCTTGGGCAGTGGCAGTTGCACCAGAATGCCGTCGATGCCGGGGTCGTCATTGAGGCGGTCGATCTTGGCGAGCAGCGCGTCCTGGCTGATGCCCGCGTCGAAATGCAGGGGCACGGAGCGGATGCCGATTTCCTCGCAGGCCCGGCGTTTGTTGCGCACATAGACCTCGGAGGCGGGATCGGCGCCGACCAGAACGGTCGCCAGCGCCGGCGCGCGATGGCCGGCCTGCAAGCGTGCCTGCACGCCGATGCGCACGCGCGCCTGAACCTCTGCGGCGACGGTTTTGCCGTTGATGAGTTGTTCGGTCAAGGGAAGGAGGGGGAATGTTCGGGTTGCTGTGCAGGTATTTTACGTGCTCACGCTAAACTACGCGCCCTTTGAACGCCGCCGATACCTCATCAGTGTCCATTCTCGCCGCCGAAGCCCTCAGCGTTGCCCGCGGTCGCCGCATGCTTTGCAGCGGCCTCAGTTTAGCGCTGGCGGCGGGCGAAGTGCTGCAC
>JBOICL010000151.1:0-1528 GCA_050740055.1 Stenotrophobium sp. | reverse complement strand
AGTGAAGAGGATGTCCATGCGGTCGCCGGGCTGCACGGCGGCGGCGCGGGCCATCACGATTTCGGTATGCGATTCATCGGAACGCGACATGAAGTCGCGCCAGCCGGTGTCGCTCGCCTGTTCGTCGTGCAGCACGATGACGTGTTCCAGCGCTTTCGGCCAGTGTTCCGTAAGCAGGCTGGGGTAGTGCGCGCCGAGAAAATGGCCGGCGCAGAACAGTACGCGAGCGCCGGATTTCTCCAGCACATACGCGGCTTCGTGGCCCTTCATGCGCGTATTGATCGGCACCAGTACGGCGCCGATGCTGTGAATGGCAAGGCCCGCGATCATCCACTCGGCGCAGTTCTGCGCCCAGATCGCGACGCGGTCGCCGTGCTGCACGCTCAGAGCCAGCAGGGCGCGTGCGGCGTAGATGCGCAACTGGTCGAGTTCTGCATAGCTGAGACTGCTGCCATCCTCGGCGATCACCGCGGTGTGCGCAGCATGGCGCTGAACTGCTGCCGCAAAAGCGCGCGGCACCGTTGCGGTTTCTGCGTCTCCCGTCTCCCGTCTCCCGTCTGTCGCCTGCTGTGTCACGTTTCGTCTCACGAAGGATAGGTCACGCGTATGCGTGCGGATTTGGGCACGGACTGGCAGGCGAGTATCCAGCGCTGATCGAGGTCGTTCTGGTCGAGCACATGGTTGTGCAGCATCTCGACCACGCCCTCATCAAGCTTGCACATGCAGGCGGCACAGGCGCCGGCGCGGCAGGAGTAGGGCGGTTGCAGGCCGGCGGCTTCCAGCGCCTCGATCAGCAACTGGCCGGGGCGGCCTTCAAGCTGGTGTATCGCGCCATCGAGATCGGCTTCGATGCTCACCGCAGGTCCGTCCGTCTCGGCAGCGGAGAGAACGGCAGGCTCGTCATCAGAGTCTTCCGGCAGCGACACGAAGCGCTCGATATGCACCTGCGCGTGCGGCACGCCTAGGTCGTGCAGCGCTGCTGCGGCGCTGTCCATGAACAGACCGGGACCGCAGATGAAGCACGCGGCCCGCTCCCAGCCCTGTGCCAGTGCGCCGATCTGAGCCTGCGAGGGGATGCCCTGCACCACGTCCAGCCAGTGGATGACCTGCAGGCGTTTGGGATGTTCACGCGACAACTGCGCGAGAGCCTTGCCGAAAATCACTGAGCGTTCGTCGCGGTTGGCGTAGACCAGCCGAATGCGGCCTTTGCCGCTGGCGAGCACGGTGCGGATGATGGAAAACACCGGCGTGATGCCGCTGCCGCCGGCGAACATCAGGAAATCACCGTCGAGAGAGCGGGGCGTGAAGATGCCGGCGGGCGGCGCGACCTGCAGCGTATCGCCGGCGTGCAAGTTAGTGCACAGCCAGTTGGAGCCGCGGCCATCGGTGACGCGCTTGACCGTCACGCGCAGCGGTTCATCAGCGATCGGTGTGCTCGACAGCGAATAGCAGCGCGGCAGGGGCTTCTCGCCGCAGGGCACATGCAGTTGCAGGTGTTGGCCCGGCTTGTATCTGAACGTGTCGCACA
>JBOICL010000150.1:0-19498 GCA_050740055.1 Stenotrophobium sp. | reverse complement strand
CGCTCGCCGACGTGCCTTCGGAAGATCCCGCCATCCGGCCGCTGCAGCAGTTATTCTTCTTCTCGCGTGCCGACACCATCTACGCCGGCACCAACGAAATCCAACTCAACCTGATTGCGGAACGCGGGCTCGGCATGCCGCGCGAACCGCGTCCCGCGGCCTGAGAACCTTATGGCGCAACCGATTCCTCCCTACGTTCCCGCGCACGGCCTGCTCAAGGGCAAGACCGTTCTGATCACCGCTGCGGCTGGCGGCGGCATCGGCTTTGCCGCAGCCAAGCGCTGCCTTGAAGAAGGCGTGCGCGCGCTGATGCTGTCGGATATCCATCCGCGCCGCACGGCGGAAGCCGCCGAAGCGCTGCAGAAGGAATTTCCGCAGGCGCAGGTGTTTGGCCAGGTCGGCAACGTCGCGGTCGAGGCTGATGTGCAGACGCTGGTCGACGCTGCTGAAGACAAACTGGGCGGTGTCGATGTGCTGATCAACAACGCCGGTCTCGGTGGCAGCAAGCGCGTGGTCGACATTACCGACGAGGAATGGAACAAGGTGCTCGACGTGACCCTTACCGGCACTTTCCGCATGACGCGCGCGATGCTGAAAAAAATGCAGCCGCGCGGCCATGGCGCCATCGTCAACAATGCCTCGGTGCTGGGCTGGCGCGCGCAGAAGGAACAGGCGCATTACGCCGCTGCCAAGGCCGGCGTGATGGCGCTGACGCGTTGCTCGGCGCTGGAAGCCGCTGACTTCGGCATCCGCATCAACGCGGTGTCGCCATCCATCGTGTTCCACGATCATCTGCGCAAGTCGGCGCCGGAAGCGCTGCTCAACGAACTCGCCAGCCGCGAAGCCTTTGGTCGCGGTGCGGAAGCCTTCGAGATCGCCAACGTCATGGTGTTCCTCGCCTCCGAGTATTCCTCCTATCTGGTTGGCGAAGTGATTTCCGCTTCGTCGCAACGTTCTTAAGGATTCGCTATGGCCGCCGTATTCGGTTCCGTGGACGATGTGCTCAATCTGGTTGGCAAGCCGCTGGCTGATAGCGAGTGGCTAACGATCACGCAGGAGCGCATTAACCTGTTCGCCGACGCCACCGACGATCATCAGTGGATTCACGTTGATCCGGTCAAGGCCAAAGACGGCCCGTTCGGCGCCTGTATCGCCCATGGATATTTGTCGCTGTCGCTGGTGGCTCACTTTCAGGAGCAGATGGCGACTCTGGAAAACCTGAAAATGGGCGTGAACTACGGCACCGACAAGGTGCGTTTTCCGTCCGCCGTCAAGGTCGGTTCGCGCCTGCGCGGCAGGGGCGAATTGATCGCCGCCGAAAAAACCAAGGATGGCGGCGTGCAGGCCACGATCCGCGTCACTGTCGAGATCGAAGGCAGTGAGCGTCCGGCCTGCGTCGCCGACACTATTTCCCGTTATTATTTTTAAGAGAACACTCCCATGACCGAAGCCGTCATTGTCTCCGTTGCCCGCACGCCCATCGGCAAGGCGTTTCGCGGCGCCTTCAATGACACCGAAGCACCGGTGCTCGGCGGTCATGTGATCAAGGCGGTGGTCGAACGCGCCAAGGCTGATCCGAAGGAAATCGATGACGTGCTGATCGGCTGCGCCGCGCAGCAGGGCACGCAGGCCTACAACCTCGGCCGCCTCTGCGCCTACACCGGCGGCCTGCCGGACACGGTGCCGGGGATGACGCTGGATCGCCAGTGCTCCAGCGGCCTTCAGACCATCGCCATCGCCGCCAAGAACATCATCTGTGGCGAGCAGAAGATCGTCGTCGCCGGCGGCGTCGAGTCGATCTCGCTGGTGCAGAACAAGCACAAGAACTCCTACCGCTTCGTCTCCGAGGCGGTGCTCGCCGCGCAGCCGGCGGCGTATATCCAGATGATCGAGACCGCCGAAGTCGTGGCCGAGCGTTACGGCATCTCGCGCGCCGCGCAGGACGAATACTCGCTGCAGAGCCAGCAGCGCACTGCTGCCGCGCAGGCTGCGGGCAAGTTCGACGACGAGATCGTGCCGCTCGCCACGCAGAAGCAGCTCTACGACAAAGAAGGCAATCCCACTGAGAAGCAGGCGGCGTTGCTGACCAAGGACGAGGGCAATCGCGCCGACACCACCATCGAGAGCCTGTCCGCGCTCAAGCCGGTGTGGAAGGACGGCAAGTTCGTGAAGCTCGGCAGCAACATCACCGCCGGCAACGCCTCGCAGTTGTCCGACGGCGCCGCCGCCGCGCTGCTGATGAGCCGCGACGAGGCCAAGAGCCGTGGCCTAGCGCCGCTAGGCATCTACCGCGGTTTCGCGGTCGCCGGCTGCAAGCCCGACGAAATGGGCATCGGCCCGGTCTACGCGATTCCCAAGTTGCTGGCACAGCATGGCCTCAGCGTGAAGGACATCGGCCTGTGGGAATTGAATGAAGCCTTCGCGGTGCAGGTGATCTACTGCCGCGACAAGCTAGGTATTCCCAACGACAAGCTGAATGTGAACGGGGGCGCGATTTCCATCGGCCATCCGTTTGGCATGAGCGGCACGCGCATGGTCGGCCACGCGCTGATCGAAGGCCGCCGCCGCGGTGTGAAATATGTAGTGACGACGATGTGCATCGGCGGCGGCATGGGCGCTGCGGGCCTGTTCGAGATTCCTGGCTGATCTGGATCGGAATAATGCAGATTGTCTGAGGGGCTGCGAAATGACAGACTTGCAAGGTAGCCAAGATGACGGCCCGGCGCCATCCGCAGCAATAACATCGAAGATTCTTGTGCGACAGCCTCGACAAAAGAGGCGGTGATTTTCAGGAGGAGTTTTCATGAATCAATCCGTGTCCGCGGGCGCGAACGCTCCGCGTAACCAGCCATCCGCAGCGGGCGCCTGGCCCGCTTACCTGGTGGTGGTGCTGGTCGTGGCCGCCGCCATCTATGCCTTTTCGCCGAGGCCGGCTCCGCATTTTCCGCCCACGCAGATTCATCCCGATCAGCTACTGGTTACTGGTCTGGCGCAGAGCGGCAACCGGATCGTGGCTGTCGGCGAGGATGGCCATATCCTGATCGCGGATCACCCTGACGGCCCCTGGCGCGAGGCCACCGTCAAGCCGCAGCGCGGCTCCACCTTCACCAAGGTCGCGTTCGTAGGCAGTGGTGTGGCGCTGGCGGTGGGTCACGACGGCTGGATCGTGCGCAGCCAGGACAATGGTGAAACCTGGAACGAGGTCAATTTCGACAGCAGCGATCAGGCTGCTCCGCTGTTCGGCATCGCCGGGCCTTTCGCCGGCAAACTGTTTGTTTTCGGGGCCTTCGGCCAGTGCCTGTCGTCCACCGACCTGGGCAAGACCTGGCAGAAAGTGACCGACCCGGCGATTGCCGATCATCATCTTTATGCGCTGGTGCGTGCGACCAACGGCGCGCTGCTGATGGCCGGCGAGCGCGGTCTGCTGTCGCTGTCGCAGGACAATGGCGCGACCTGGAAGAAGCTGACCTCGATCTATCCCGGATCGTTCTTCGGCGCGCTGGCGCTGCCTTCGGGCCGCCTGCTGGTCTTCGGCATGCGTGGCCATGCGTTCTATAGCGACGACACCGGCGCGACCTGGCACGCCAGCGAAATTCCCGATCCGGTCTCGATGTTCGGCGGCGCGGTGACGGCACAGGGCGAAGTGATCCTGGTGGGTGAGGGCAGCAGCGTGCAGATCTCGAAAGACGGCGGCGCGCATTTCGTGCTCGCATCGCAGGGTGAACTGCGCAATCTCGCTGCCGTCCTGCCGCTGCCCGGCGGCGGGCTGTTGACTGGTGGCGAAGGCGGCATCGCCTTGCAGAAACTTGGCACAGGCGCAGTCTCACAGAAGGGGAGCGGATCATGAGCCGGACCAATCGCGTAGTTTCCGGCATTGCCGACATCCTGATCGGCTGGCGGCATCCGCTGTCGGCGATCTTCCTCGCCATGACGGTGTTTTTCGGTTACAGCGCCACGCACATCAAGCTCGATCCGGGCTTCCTCAAGCTGCTGCCGATCACGCATCCCTACATGCGCACCATGATGGAGTACATGAAGGACTTCTCCGGCGCCAACACGCTGCTGATCAACATGCGCTGGAAAGGGCAGGGCGACATCTACAACAAGGATTTCATGTTCGCCCTGCAGAAGGCGAATGACGAGGTGTTCGCGATTCCGGGTATCGACCGCACGCAGGTCAACTCGATCTACGCGCCCAGCGTCTATTACATCGAGATCACCGAGCAGGGCTTCGACGGTCATCCGGTGGTGCCGGCGCAGTTCTCCGGCACGCCCGATCAGCTCGACCAGGTGCGCAACAACGTCAAGCACTCAGGGCAGATCGGCCTGCTGGTCGCCAATGACGGCAAGGCCGCGATGATCCGCGCCAACCTGCAGGACTACGATCCCAGCAAGCCGCAGGATCAGCAGCACGTGGACTACTGGCAGGTGCAGCAACAGTTGCAGGAAATCCGCGGGCGCTTCGAGAGCCCGACCGAATACATCTACAAGCTCAAGAAGGACCATCCGCCGTTCAAGGCCGGCGACGTGATCGCTACCGGCTACGTGGACATGGGCCTTCTAGGGCATTTCAACACCTTCCACGCCATGCCGCCGAGCAACGGTGACGAACAGCCGGCCAGCGTGCCGATCCAGGGCAGCGAGGTCACGGTCTCGACCGCGAAGAACCCGGACTACAACCCCAATATCGAGGTCAACATCATCGGCTTCGCGCGCCTGCTCGGCGACGTCATCGCCGGCCTGCTCGGCGTGTTCGCGTTCTTTGCGCTGGCCTTCGTCATCACTCTGGTACTGCTCTACTGGTACACGCGCTCGTGGCGCGTGACGGTGGTGGCGCTGGCGGTGGCGCTGCTGCCGGTGCTGTGGCTGCTCGGTATCCTGCCGCTGATCGGTTTCGGCATCGACCCGATGTCGATCCTGGTGCCGTTCCTGATCTTCTCCATCGGTGTGTCGCACGCGGTGCAGATGACCAACGCCTGGCGCCTGGAGATGACCGCGGGCGCGACCGCGATGCAGGCGGCGCATGCCTCGTTCTGCAAGATTTTCATCCCCGGCTCGGTGGCGCTGCTGACCAACGCGCTGGGCTTCGCGGTGATCATGCTGATCGACATTCCCATCGTGCATGAGCTGGGCATCACCGCCTGCCTCGGTGTGCTGCTAATGATCGTCACCAACAAGATGATCCTGCCTATCCTGCTCTCGCACATGAAGCTGGAGGAATCCAGCAAGCAGCGCAGCACGAAAGTGCAGGACGGCGGCGGCACCATCTGGCATCTGATCGCGGGCTTCGCCGAACCGAAACGCGCTCTCTGGGTGCTCGTGGCCAGCGTCGTGCTGCTGGCGGTCGTGACCGTCGAGTCACGCGGCCTGGTGATCGGCGACTCCGGCACCGGCGCGCCGGAACTGCGCGCCAATTCGCGTTACAACATCGACAGCCGCACCATCGCCAAGTCCTACAACATCGGCGTGGACGTGCTCAGCGTGATTGTCGAGGCCAAGAATTTCGAAGGCGACTCCTGCCTGCATTATCCGGTGATCGGCCTGATCGACCGCTTCGACCTCTACATGCGTGGCGTCGCCGGCGTGCAGTCGGTGACCAGTTCGGCAGGCATCGGCAAGCTCATCATCGCGGCTTTCAATGAGGGCAATCCGCGCTGGCGTGCGCTGCCGCGCACCGAGGTGGGCCTGTCCACCGGCTCCAAGGCTTTCGATCCGGGCCTGGGCCTCAACACCGAGAGCTGCCGCGCGATCCAGATACTGATCTTCACCAAGAATCACGAGGGCGCGACCATCGCCCACATCATCAGCGAGACCAAGAAGTTTATCGCCGCCAATCCGGTGGACGGCGTGAAGATGCGTCTGGCTTCCGGCAACGTCGGTGTGATGGCGGCGACCAACGAGGCGGTCGGCGCGGCGGAAGACAAGATGCTGCTGGCGATCTTCGGCGCGCTGGCACTGCTGTGCCTGATCACCTTCCGCTCGGTGACTGCGGTGTTCTGCGTGCTGGTGCCGCTGACTATCGTCTCAATCTGCTGCAACGCGCTGATGGCCTGGCTCGGCATCGGCCTCAAGGTGACTACGCTGCCGGTCATCGCACTGGGCGTCGGCGTCGGCGTGGACTACGGCATCTACCTGTTCGAGCAGGTGCAGCACTACATGCAGGACGAGAAGGTGACATTCCAGCAAGCCTTTTACGAGGCGCTGCGCGCGCGCGGCACGGCGTCCGTGTTCACCGCGATCACGATGGCGGTGGCGGTCGCCACCTGGACCCTGTCGGCGCTCAAGTTCCAGGCCGACATGGGCCTGCTGCTGTCGTTCATGTTCTTGGTCAACATGCTCGGCGCGATCTTCCTGCTGCCCGCGCTAGGCGCGTGGTTCTTCAAGGTGAAGGCTCGCGCTTCATGAGCTGACTGTGATGATTTGAAATCTGAAGCCCGGCCTTGCGCCGGGCTTTTTTATGTCACCCGCTCGGCTGGAGATAGTCGCGGTTACTGTTTAAATATATTGAATTATATATTATATAGATAATATATAATAACGATTGTGCACGGCGTGAAGCAGGGAGCGGGTGCCGACGCGGTGCTTGCCCGAAGGGCAATGGGTGCGGGAGGTGCCCGAAGCCCGTGACATTACGAAGGTCGGCACCCCACCGCCCGCTCCCGCACCCGTTTTGCTGCGCAAAAACACCGTGTCGCGGGCGGGCGCCGCATCAATCGCGTAGCAGACTACTGCGTTGGATCCTCCGCGTGCCGGCGTAGGCGCGTTTGCCGCATGCTGTCTTCCGCTGCGCTGGACGGACGCGATTTCGCCGATTTGATTTGCGAGCGTTCAGCCAGCCACTGCACCGACGGTTCCCACACCGCCTTGACCGCCTTGCTGCCGAGGATCACGCCCATGTGGCCGCCGGGCGCGACGCGGAATTCCTTGTCCTTCGAGGCGACGAGTTCCTGGCTGCGGCGCGCGATGCCCTCCGGCACGAGGATGTCGGCAGCCCCGACGAAGGAGAGAAAATTTGCCTTGATTTTCGTGAGATCAGCCACCGCGCCGCGCATCTCGACGCGGCCGCCGTACATCTGGTTGTCCACCGCCATTTTCACCACCATGTCCTGGATCACGCCGCCGGGGTAGGCCAGCATGTTATTGAGGTAGTCGGCAGTGGTGGAGTGGCTCTCGACGAATTCGCGGTCCCACAGCCGCGTCAGCAGGTCCCAATAGGTGGTGATGCTGCCGACCGGGTCGGTCATCTTGAAGCTCAGGGTGGTGAGCCAGCCGGGCGAGTGCAGCTTGGCCGGGTTGAGGTTGTGCAGCCGCCAGCCGCTGAATTTGCGAATGAGCTGGGCCGGCCGGTTCAGCGCCGTTGCCGCGCGCGCGACGATGCCGCCGCCGCGCATGTCGATGGGGCTGGCAATCG
Source organism: Stenotrophobium sp. (assembly GCA_050740055.1). Taxonomy (GTDB): domain Bacteria; phylum Pseudomonadota; class Gammaproteobacteria; order Nevskiales; family Nevskiaceae; genus Stenotrophobium. The sequence goes on along the minus strand of JBOICL010000150.1, from coordinate 12,087 downwards.
TGATCAGGTTCCTGATGTGCTGGTCCTGCGTCAGGCCCAGGTAGAGCAGCGACAGCAGGCCGCCCATGCACCAGCCCATCAGCGAAACCTCCTCGGTGCCGGAGTGGCGGCGCACTTCTTCGATGGCCTTGCCGAACATGTCCTGCGCGTAGTCCTTCATGCCCAGTTGCGCGTGGCGCTTCTCCGGCTTGCCCCAGTCGATCAGGTAGACGTGAAAGCCGCGCGCTGCCATGTAGCGCACCAGGCTGCGGTGCGGCATCAGATCGAAGGCCTCGGTGGTCACGCCCAGCGGCGGCACCAGCACAAGCGGCACCGCATGGCGTCGGTGCTCCACCGTCACGCGTTCGTCGCCCGCCATCTCGATATACGACTCTGCCGGCGGCGGGTAGTAGCGCAGCGACATCGGGTCGCCTTCGTAAATCGTCTCGTAGGGCGTGAGGCCCGATTTGACCAGTGACTCGCGCAGGAACAGCCAGTCGAAGGCGTTGTCCGCCATTTTTACCAGCGCTTCGTTGAAGGACAGCCCGCTGTCGAGGGCGCGTTTGAATAGAGTGTTCATGGGTGTTCCGTGGTTGGACTCTGCGAGCTTGCACCCGTCTCGCGCAGCCGTCCATGCCGGGCCGTCAACGGCCCTCGCGCTTTGCGCGCCCAGAATAAAAAACCCGTTCGTACAAGCAAACGATGTACGAACGGGCCAATGCCTGATCCGCGCTGAGTCTTGCTTGGGGGAGCAGACTCGATAGGGAAGGAGACGGGCGGATCAGGGTTACTCTGCGGTCAGTCGATAGTCTTACGCATCAAGTTGGACTTTCACTGTGCGCTAGCGTACAGATCCTGACCATCTGTTCCGGTATCGGGCGCAGGTGGCTGTTCACGTGCGCTCCAGCGCCACGCGGACGATGCCGGAACGGTGCCGATGCGGTGCCAGCCAGGGCGCATGAACCGCTGCGGCGGAATTCTTCATGCGCTTGAATACCGATGGCCGCTGGTCATCGGATGAAGGCAGTCGCGAGAGGGCGGATTCCGGTTCGTTGTCGACAACATCGGGCAGCAGACGATCGCATTCCTGCCAGATCACGGCATAACACTCGCAAGAGGCTTGCTCCAGCCTTGGTCGATCGAGCACCGTGATGTGTCCGCGGCTGTACCGGATCAGACCCTCGGACCGCAGTTTCCCGGCCGCGGCCGTGACACCTTCGCGGCGCACGCCGAGCAGGTTGGCGATCTGTTCTTGCGTCATGTTCAGATCGTTGGATGACAGGCGGTCCAGGCTCGTCAGCAGCCAGCGGCAGAGTTGCTGGCTTACCGAATGATAGCGGTTGCATACCGCGGCCTGCGACATCTGCGTGAGAAGCGCCTGGGTATAACGCAGCAGTAGATTCTGCATAGCCGCGGAGCAGGCAAATTCCCGCTTCAGCAAGGGTCCTCTCAGCCGGTAGGCATAGCCTGCGCTGCGCACCACGGCCCGGTTCGTGGTGGTCTCGCCGCCCAAGAACAGGCAGACGCCGACCATGCCCTTGTTGCCCACCACGGCGATTTCAGTCGATTCGCCATCTTCCATCATGCGCTGCAATGAGATGATCGAATCGGTGGGGAAATAGGCGTGCTGCGGAATGCCGCCGGCCTCGTAGAGAACACTGCCGAGCGGCATCTCCACCAATTCCAGATGCGGAAACACGCGCTCGCGCACCTCCACAGGCAGAGCGCGGAACAGTCGGTTCCGATGCGGTGGCGGGAGGGCGAACATGCGCGGCTCCGCTGATGCGGGCGCCGGGGCTGCGGCTCCGTTTACCGTGTGAAACGGGTTCGTTGTGTTCATGGCTGCCTCCATTCCTGAGTGCATAGGGCCGTTCCTGGCATGCCGCTGGTAGCGGTTAGTGAATGCCGAGGCTCTTCAGTTGCTGCTTGGCCTTTTCCTTCTCAAGTCCGTACTTCTCCTGCAACCTGACGAGCAGGTATTCATGGTTGCCCTCGGCGATCCGCAGGTCGTCATCCGAGAGTTCGTTCCACCTCTGCTTGATCCTGCCAGACAACTGCTTCCATTCACCTTTGACGGCTTCGTTGTTCATGACTTGCTCCTGATTGATGCGCCGGCAAAACATGCCGGCGCGGGGTTGAACCTAGCTGGCGGCGCCGCTCTTGAGCGCCGAGGTATCGACGCTGGTGACGCCTTCAACCTGTTTCGCGAGTTCGGCGGCATGTTCGGCTGACGCCGGGGTATCGACTGTGCCCGAGAGCGCGACGGCGTGATGGCGCGTCCTCACGCTGATCTGAAAGCCCTTGGTGACGCTGTCCGCGAGCAGGACCGATTTCACCTTGGTGGTGATCCAGCTGTCAGAGACGGCGTGCTCGGTCTTGTTGGCGGCAAACCTCGTCTTTGTCTCGATCTTTCCGGCGAGGGAAGGGGCCTCGATCTTGTTGCTGATGCTGACTACGCCCGCCACTTCTTTCGCCAGGTTTTCGGCAGCCACTTTCGCATCCTCCGAGGGCGCGCGGCCGGTGAGGGTCACCGCGCCGTTGCTGGCGTTCACGTTGATGGCGGCATCCTTAAGCCTGGAATCTTCGGTGTACTTGGCTTTTACCTGCGCAACGATCGCCGCGTCGCTCGCCGGCAGGCTTGCGCTAAGGCCGGGCGATGGGGACATCGAAGTGCCGGAGTCCGCGATTGCGGCATTGACGCCCGAGAAAGCGGCGATTGCGGCGGCGACAACCGAAAGACGTATCGTTTGGGTATTCATGGGAATCTCCTGTGATGGTTCCGCCGGCCCTGTGGCCTGGGCGGCTGTTGATTTCATGCGGCTCGAGGAAATGGCTTGTCCGGCCTCAAGCATAAAGTGGCTCTGGGCGGTGATCGCATCGGCGATCTTCGCGAGAACACAAGACAGTTCTCGACGGCGTTGAGCATGCGTTCCTGCACATGCAACAGTTCGTGAAATTCCGGACGGATCAGGCCGGCGGCATTGGTGTCGTGCACGCCGGCAACGATCATCTCCAGATATTCGTTGATGATCTTGTTGCGCCTGATCAGCTTGTCTACAGTCATGCTGGAAACCTCCGTGACCGCTTCCGGGTAACAAGCCCAACATGGCAATGTGCGTGCCATCGAAATTAAAACGTTCGCGAACAATTAGTTGGGAAAGGAGATGCCGGGAGAGGCCGCGGCGAGAGACAAAATCGACAGAGAAAACAGTCAATTGTGTCGGGAAAACACGACAGGAAGATTGCGGCGTTCGCCGCCTGGCCCGATCTGAAGGGAATGCCGCTGTCGCCAATCAGTGACAGCGCGCGGGATCAGCCGCCAGGCTTGAACACCGCGGGGTTCAGACCGTAGCGGGACAGCAGCTTGTAGAACTCTGTGCGGTTGCGTTCCGCCATGCGCGCCGCCTGGCTGACATTGCCGCCGGCGATCTGCAGCAGTTGCGTGAGATAGGCGCGGGTGAAGTCGTCGCGTGCCTGCGCGAAGGTCGGCGCCGCCGCGGTCTCGTCGCCGATCGCCTTCTGCGCGGTTTGTGCATTGATGACGGAAGCCGGCGAGAGCGCCACGTTCTGTTCGACCACGTTGAAAAGCTGGCGCACGTTGCCAGGCCAAGGTGCGGCAACCAGCAGTTCCATCGCCTCAGGCGCATAGACCTTGCGGCGCGCGCCACTGCGTTCGGCGATGGCGGCGAGTTGCCGCGCCACCAGCAGGGGAATGTCGCTCGCGCGCTCCGCCAGCAAGGGCATGTGCAGACCGACGACGTTGAGCCGGTAGTAGAGATCTTCGCGAAACAGCCCGGTCTGCATCGCTTCCTTGAGATCGCGATGCGTGGCGGAAAGGATGCGCACGCTGACTGGATGAGCGCGGACACTACCCACCGGGCGCACCTGCCGCTCCTGCAGCACGCGTAGTAGCTTGACCTGTAGCGGCAGCGGCATGTCGCCGATCTCGTCCAGCAGCAGGGTTCCGCCATCGGCCGCGCGAAACAATCCGGCATGATCGCGGACCGCGCCGGTAAAGGCGCCTTTCTCGTGCCCGAACAATTCCGATTCGAGCAGATTCTCCGAGATCGCGCCGCAATTGACCGCCAGGAAATTTTCGTGCGCACGCGGGCTGGCCGTATGTATCGCCCGCGCCAGCAATTCCTTGCCGGTGCCGCTGGCGCCGGTGATCATGACGCTGGTATCGCCGGCAGCCACGCGCCGTGCATCCTCAAGCAATTGCAGCATCAGCGGATGCGCGGTCACGATGCCGTTTTCCCATTGCTCGCCGCGCTTCACTTCGGGGGCGGCGCTGCCCGCTGACAGTTGCAACGCACGCGTCACCACCGATAGAAGCGCTTCCTTGTCCACCGGTTTGGTCAGAAAATCGAAGGCGCCTTTCTGCGTAGCCGCGACTGCGTCCGGAATCGTGCCATGCGCGGTGAGAAGAACCACCGGCAGTGCCGGGTGTACGCGCTGAATTTCCGCAAGCAGCTCGGTACCGTCCAGGCGCGGCATACGCAGATCGGTAATCACAAGATTCGGACGGAAGTTGTGGATTTGGTTGACTGCCTCGACGCCGTCGATCGCGCACTCGACTTCATAGCCCTGCGCACGCAGCCGGATGCTCAGCAGACGACGCAAATCCGGGTCGTCGTCAACGATTAGTATTTTCTGCCGCGCATCCATGGTGCTAATTGGGTACGGTTCTGGCATTGGGTTTTTCCAGCTTTCTGTCGATCTGCGTCAGTGCCTTGATCTGCGCTTTCAGATTGTCGTTCTCCTGCGAGAGGCTCTTGTTGTCGTCAGAGAGATCTTTTGCTTTCTCTTCCACGCTCAGTGATCGTTTCCGAGCATCCAGCAGGATCCTCAAATACTTATCCAGCACGTCCGGCGGCGCGTTCTGATCTGGATGAAGCCCGGCGATCAACCGCTGCGCCTGGTCCAGATCGGCGCGGCCATGTCCCGGCACCATCAACGACAGCGCCAGCCTGATCCGGTTGCGACTGGAAGGATCAGCTTCGTACCGCTGCTGTAGTTGCGCATCCAGCGCCTTGTGCACGGCGCCATCGGACTCCAACAACTGCTGCATCAGCTTGAACAGGTCATCGAGCTGCGCCACGGCTTTCTGATCCGCGCCCGCTACGAATACGAACGAAAACGGCCCGTCACCGGGTGCATCCGGATTTGTCTGGCAAGCGGCGAGAAGAATCAGGGGTGGCAGGAGCGCCGCCTTAAACCCGCGACGGCGCAGGGATGGCGGCGTGCTCGCCGAACATGGGCAGGCGGACACGCAGGCAGGCACCGCGTGCCGGGTGATCGACCACGCTGATGGCACCGCCGTGTGCCTTAACGCAGTCATAAACCACCGCCAGCCCGATGCCCGTGCCCGGAAGATGTTTGCTACTCGGTGGATGCCCGGTAAAAAACGCATCGAAAATCTTTTCGCGGTCGGCTGGCGAAATTCCCGGTCCTTCATCGGCAACCTCGACGATTAGTTCACTGGATTTTGTTTGCGCCTCTGAACGCACGGCTTGCAGGCGCGCCCTGATGGTAACGGTACCAGACTGCGGAGAGAATTTCAGGGCATTGGAAATCAGGTTATCGAGCACCATGCGCAGGCGCTCCCGGTCCGCATGTACCTGGAATTCCATGCAGTTTATTTTGACCTTGATCTCGCGCGCAGTCAGCATTACGCGGTAACGCTGGACGCAGCGGTCGATCAGCGCTCGCAAGGGGAAATAAGTCCGATCCAGGCGGCTTGCTTTCTCGCGCCACTCTTCAAAATCCAGCAGGTTTTCCACCAGCGTCTGAAGTTCAAAGCTGTTTTTACGGAGAATCGCGAGCACCTCACCCTGGGATTCCGACAACTCGCCCAGCACGCCGTCGGCGAGCAGTTCGACGCCTTCGCGCACGCTCGCCAGCGGCGTTTTCAGATCGTGCGAAACCTGGCGAAGAAAGCGGTTCTTGTCGCCTTCCACCGTTGCCAGGCGTTCGCGCAGCCAGTCCAGCTCCTCTCCCAGGCGCCGCAATTCCTGCGGGCCGTTGATCTGGATCGGCTGGATCGCGCGTCCGGCGCCCAGATCGCGGATCGATTGGCTGATTTTCCTCAGCGGCCAGATCGCGTAGAAAATCAGCAGGAACATAAGTGCTGCGGACACCGGCACGCTGATGGCACCAATCTTGATCAAGAGATTTTCGTAGTCCCTGGCACGCTGTTCGATCGCACTGGATTCGCGCGCGACCAGCGTCCTGGCCTCCGTGGTGATGTCCTGCGCCAACGCATGAACTTCCTCGAACTGGGCCAGCGCGGCGGCAAGCTCCGGCGCATCGGGGTCGTGGCGTTCGAGCGCGACGGACAGCACCTGCGCGTCGGACTGTATGCGGTCGAGTTGCCAGCCGGCATTTTTGTATTGGGGCGAGGTCTTGAGGCTGCTCAGTTCAGCGTCCACGGCCTTTTCGCGCTGCGCGAATGCCGTGATCAGCGTGGCGTCGCCGAGCACCCCGTACTGGCGTGCGGCACGATCCATGGCAATCAGATTGTCTTCCAGCGACTGGCTTCTCTGGATGACGCGGATGCCGCTGTCCAGCAGCCGGTTGCTGTCGTCCACGAGCCCTCTCGCGTAGACCGCCGACAGCACGGCGACCGCGGCTACAGGAACGATGATCAGGACATAGCCGGCAGCGAAGATGCCGAACAACGAACCCGGTCTCAGGGATATCCGCATCGAAAGCCTTCCAACATGCGCAACCGGAAAACATCCGTTCGTGATTTTACGTCAGCTTGCGTTGCTTGTTCCGAGGCGCGGAGCTGTTCAAAAACACCCACCTCTATCCGGTAGCAGCTGCAGCAGGTCCGTTCCATGCTTTCGCGGTCAAGGATTGTGCTGCCGCCGCAGCTGTTGTGTATCGGTTCGATTACGGGCCGTACTAGGGAGTAGCAGACTCGATAGGAAGGAGGTGCGCGGCTCGAGTTCTGAAATGTCAGACAGTTACCTTTAGCACCGGGGTTGATTTGCACTGCGCGCTTCCGAACAGAGAAAGTCTGCAGGGCGGCAGACAATTGCAGATGCGCCTAAGTCAGGCGCGTTAACACGACAGGTACCAACATGAGACATTCAATTCCACTTGCCTTGCTGATTGCTGCGCTGGGCCTGAGCGCCTGCAATAAGACGCCTCCTCCCCCCGCCGAGACCGTGGTTGCTCCCGCATCGGCTCCCGGCCCGCAGGGTCCGGCCAGTCTGCAAGGCGCGAGCGGTGTTCAGGGCAGCAAAGTAAACGCGGGCGATCCCGGCCCCCAAGGCGCGATCGGTGACCAGGGCAGCAAAGGAAACATGAGTGATACTGGCGCGCAGGGCGCGCCCGGGGGTCAAGACCCCAACAGCAACAAGAGCGATAAGAGCAAGAACGGCTTCACCACGCCCCCTCCGCCACCCCCACAATAGCTTGGAGCTTTCGCGACCGGGCAGCGCATCTGGCGAGCCTTGTCCGCAGGTGCGCTGCTCTGCGCATGACACCCCGGCACCGGCAGCCGTTGCGCCGCAGATGTACATGATCGGCATTCGGCCCGGCTCCAGAGAGTGCATCACGCAGGCACCATCAAGCCTTGCGCGACGGCAACAGCAGCAACACACCGCCGATGATGGCACCGATGCCGGCCCACAGCGGAATGTTGACGTGCTGTTGCTCGGCAACCGCAAACTGCATGGAGCCGGTATCGGCCTGGCGGATTTCCTCGATATAGCTGAAGCCGCCGTAGGCTACGCCGAATCCGCCCGTGGCGATCAGCAGGATGGCGACGATCTTGAGTGCATCCATGAAAGCGCTGGTTAAAGCGGGCTGCGGCTGCGGACGACGCGGGTCAGTATCACCACGATCGCGGCCATCAGCAGGATGTGGATGAAGCTTCCCATGCTGTATGAAGACGCCATACCCAGCAGCCAAAGGACGATCAGCAGTATGGCAATAGTTTCGAGCATCTTTATCTCCGCACTGTCAGTTGATGAATCCATGATTGTGCTGCGAAGCCTGAACCGGACGGCATCCCGTTCATTCGAGCTTATGGAGAACGTAGGCCCGCAAACATCCGGGGTCTGTACGCCGTCGCACTTACCCTAGACTCAGCATGCCGGTGGGAAGAGACAAAGCGGGTCGAAAGCGGACCAGCCCGTTCATCAGGCTGGCGCGGTTTCTCCAAGCTCAGAACATGGGTCTCAAATGTACCCAATATCCTTTAGATGCTTTTCGGCCTTTTCCTTGGCCAGGCCGTATTGCTCGTGCAACTCGCCCAGCAGACGCTCCGTGTTGCCCCGGGCGCGCAGCATGTCATCGCCGGTGAGCTTGCCCCACTTCGCCTTGACCTTGCCGGCGATCTGATGCCATTTGCCTTTGACGGTATCTTGGTTCATTGATGACTCCTCGCGGTCATGGCCATTTCAGGCCGCACATGGTGAGTTACCGGCTGGCGACGGTCAGCGCGGAGCTATCCACGCTCTTCACGCCCTGCACTTTCTCGGCGATGTCTTTCACATGATCGATGGCATCCTGGTTGGCCAGGGCGCCCTTGAGCACCACCACCCCGTGCATCGTCTCCACGCTCACGTCGACACCCTTGCTCAGGCTGTCGGCGGCGATCTCGGACTTGACCTTGGTGGTGATCCAGCTATCCGAGACGATGCGCCTGGTTTTCTTCATGACCTGTTGCGCCTTGGCTGAGGTGGTCGTGCTCGCAGGCGTCTCCAGTTCGTCGTCCACGCTCTTGACGCCATCGGCGCCCTTGGCCTCGGACTCGGCTACCGACTTGGCGTGCTCGCTACTGGCCGATCCGGTGAGCGTGACCACACCGTTGGTGGTGGTGACGCTGATATCGGACTTCTTAAGACTGTCATTGACCATCAGGCGGGATTTCACCCGGGTGGTGATGGCGGTGTCGGAGAGAGCGGCGCCCATGCTGTCGCTATGCGCCTGTGGCATTGAGGAATCGGGCGGCTCGGCAAAAGCGGCGGCGCTGGCGCCCAGACCGACGGACAAGCCGAGGACGAGGAAGGTTTTTCGGAAGGAAGGGGTATTCATAGTGGAGTGCTCCATGTGGCGGGGGTGAGACGCGGCCGGGGAGAGCCGATGCAGCAGTCCCATCGCATCGGGCCATATCACCGTACATGCACCAACATCAGTCGTCGGTTGCCTAGCGCACCTAGCGATGCGGCGGCATGAAGGAAAGGTGTCACCCGCTCTGGTGTCGGGCCCTGCCAGTATTGTGCATATATCTAGAATAAAATATATATAAATTAATCATATAAAACTAATACGAAAGGCTAATCGAGAGCGGACGAGCGAGGGGCATCGCTACAGCGGCACCAATACACATCCACCACTCATTAACTGATGCAGGATCAGGCCGATCGGTAGTTCCGCAATCGATAGTATTTGCAGAAAATTCGCTATTTGTCGTCGCAAAGCGACTGATGCTTCCCTTTAAGAACATGAACATAGCATCGGTGCAACGCACCGGTGTCGTCTCCTGACAACAGTCAGAACCCGCTTTAGACGTTATTTCCCAGATTGGCAGCTGTCGAGACATGGCCGCGACGGCCTAAGGCGTTGATTTCATAAAAGCAGCATATCAATGGCACGAGCATTGCCTGATGCCCCGAGACATGGCGATAAGCCGAATAAATTTTGCTGCGCCATTGGCGTCATGTGATTCACCTCAAAGCAGAAAGTCCCACCGCGCCATTCGAGAAAACTATTTATGAATTCCGTGAACCCGTCGTCGTCAACGATAGAAGTCAGCGATATGAATGAGCTAGTGATTATTTCACCCAGCGCGCGCCAAGGGAGCCCTCTGGTAATCGCCGGACGTTTAGCACGCTGTTTTGTGGATTACACAAACTTTAAGGAAGCTGACATAGAGCCCGCCGCTTTCATCATAAAAAGTGACGATGAGAGCTACATCAAAGCGATTCTTTCCCAAATCAGACAAGGAAAGTCAGGTTCGAAGAATCTGATATTTGTCGACAGCACCCTGACCAATTTTGACGGCGCTTTGTGTGATGGCGCTTTGCCTAAAACCGTTCAAGCATTGAATGAGGGCATCGAAGCTATAAAAAGCCGTACAGCTGCGATTGTCGCCAGAGGAGATGCAGGTGATCCCGAGGCACGGCTGCTGGAGTTCATGTGGTTACGCCCAGGTTATGTCCTTGAGCCGCGGCCCGAGTGGCAACATTCGCGGCGATTTCGCTACCCCATTCTCGAAACTCTGGACCCTACCGGCTCCGACCCAGATACATGGCTAGCAAGACTCGAAAATAACGGCTTCATTGAACGAGTCGCATTAAAGGATCGCCAGCGTGAGTGTAACTACTGCGGCAGCGCGCAACTGAGTTTTATCGACGTTTGCCCTAATTGCCGCAGCATTGATATTGACCAACATAAGGCTCTTCACTGCTTTACATGCGGTCTCATTGCGCCCGAGGTGCAATTTCATCACGATGATCAGCGCCTTTGCCCCAAGTGCGGAACGCGATTGCGGCATATCGGCACGGATTACGATCGCCCGCTTGAAACAAGCTCATGCAGTCAGTGCAGTCATATTTTCGTGGAAGGCGACGTTATTGCACGATGCCTGATCTGTGATCACTCAATGTCTCCGACCGAATTGCGAACCCGGCATATCTATTCCTGGCGCCTGACGGGCTTGGGGCGCTTGGCGGCTCAAGGACGCGGGGCGCCGGTGGCGCAACGTCCATTTGACTCTCTTGGTTACTCGACACGCGAACACTTTGAGACGAGTCTCGAGTGGATGTTGAAGGTATCGTCGGATTGCTGCGATTTTTCGGTTGGCCTGATCGGCATTCGCCTTGAAAACATGGCTGAACTGGGAGTGGCCCTTGGATCAGGATACGCAGCGGAAACGCTCGACGCTTTCGCGGAAAGATTGCGAGAGGTAATGGATGACGTCGATCTGGCGACGCGCATGGATGATGGGACGTTTGTCCTGCTGCTTCCCAATAGCGACAAAAAGCGCCTGCACAAAGTTCGTACTGCAGTTGGCGACTTGTTCGCATGCACTGCGCATACGCAAGGACCTGAACTGCTATGGACTTTTGCGGATCTGCTTGTCACGGCTAAAGACAAAACCAAATACCATGCCGCATCCCTACTGAAGAAACTTGACCGCACACTCCTCGATTCGACGCTTAAATCGGAGCGGGCAGCCTGAAACATGGATGCTTTGCTCACAGCGATTGCCGGAGGATGGTCGTTTTTCCTTCAGATGATTCATGGGAACGCTTCCCAGATCGCGTTGAAGTTTGCGCCATTCGCACTGCTTCTGGAAATGCCGCTATACCTGCTGACCTGGATTGGCGTCATGCACTACTTGTGGCGGCGGCGACACGAGACGCCCGCAAGGATTCCGTACTTCCCGCGGGTGAGTTGCATCTCGAACTCCTATTCAGAAGGCCGCGATGTCCAGTACTCCGTACGATCCCTCCTGGAGCAAATATACCCGGGCCACATCGAACTCCTGCTGGTTCTGGACGGTGCGGTTGCCAACCGTGCGACCTACGACGCGATCAAGGAGCTCATGCCCCAGTTCAAGCAATACCCCAATCGTTCTGTCCGTTTTATACCGAAACCTCAGAGGGGTGGCCGAGTATCGGCTACCAATACTGGATTGCTCTACGCCACGGGCGACATCGTGATGGCGCTCGACGGCGACACCTCGTTTGATAATGACATGGTATCTGAAGCCGTTCGCGCCTTCGCCGATCCACGAGTGGTCGGCGCCACTGGCCCGCTGCGAGTGCGCAACGCGACTAAATCCCTGGCAACCCGGCTTCAGACGGTTGAATACATGCTGGCTATTTATCTGGGCAAAGTCGGCCTTGCAGAGTGGAATCTGATCAACAACCTGCCCGGCGCATACATGATCTACAGGCGATCCATCCTGAATCACGTTGGCGGATGGAATACCGGAACAGGAGAAGATCTGGATTTGACGCTGCGCATCAAGCAATACCTGCGGCGGCACCCGGATCTGAAACTGGTATTTGCGCCGGGGGCGGTAGCACACACGGATGTCCCGGACACCCTATCGGCGTTCTTCACTCAGCGTCTGAGATGGGA
>JBOICL010000149.1:0-1410 GCA_050740055.1 Stenotrophobium sp. | reverse complement strand
CTGCAGGAGTATCCCGGCGGCGAGTTGGCATTTTCATTGCTGGACCCCACCGGCACCGTCATCAATATTGTCGAATGTATCGAAGATGCGCCGGTGGTGCCGGATGTGCTCGAAATCTGAGATTTCCGCTGTTCAAGCACGCATCGGACTACCACACCTGCTGCGCGCAGTTGCCCTGACTCGCGTTTTCACGCCGCCCGCTCTGTGGGTTCGATTGTGCTTGATCGTTATTAAATATTGATTTATATATAATATGATCAATATTAAAGCACATTTATCTGCGATCTAAACACCAGAGCGGGTGCCGACACGGTGCTTGCCCGAAGGCAATGGGGCGAGCCAGGATTTCATGGACTGCCAGTGGCAGTCCATGCTGGCGAACGCCAAGCCATGAAGCTTGGCCGGGGCGAAGCCGGGAGGCACCCGTGGCCCGCGACCAGCGCGAAGGTCGGCACCCCACCGCCCGCTCCCGCACCCGTTTTACTACGCAAAAACACCGTGTCGCGGGCGGCGCCTGTCACGCCGTCTTGCGCATGAATTCCAGCACGATGCGCGCGAACTCCTCGCCCTTGTCTTCCTGCACGAAATGGCCCGCGCCGTGGATCGCGGTATGCGGCTGGCCTTGCGCGCCGGGAACCTGTTTTTGCAGCACGAGATCGGCGCCGCGGGTGATGGGGTCGCGCGTGGCGAAAGCGGTGAGGAAGGGCTTGCGCCACTGGCCCAGGCCGTCCCAGGCGGCGCGGTTGGCGGGCACCGCCGGATCGTTTTCTTCGGTCGGCACCAGGCGCGGAAACGCGCGCGCGCCTGCCTTGTAGGCGCTGGTTGGAAACGGCGCGTCGTAGGCCGCCACGACATCCTTTGAGGGCTTGATCGCACAGCCGGAAGCGACGATGCGCCCGACGGGAAACCACGGCGAGTGCACGGCAAATGCGCGCCAGAGCTTGAACGCGGCCGGCATCTTGTGCCGCGCCGTCGGCAGGAAACCGTTGGAAACGACGATGCGCGCAAAGCGCTGCGGGTGCTCGGCGGCGATGCGCAGGCCCAGCAGCGAGCCCCAGTCCTGGCACACCAGGGTGATGTCGCGCAAGTCCAGCGCCTCGATCCACTGCACCAACCAGTCCACGTGGCGCTGATAACTGTAGTCGGCCATCTGGGCAGGCTTGTCGGATTTGCCAAAGCCGATCAGGTCCGGCGCCAGGGCGCGGAACCCTACCTGCGCGAACAGCGGAATCATCTTGCGGTAGAGATAGCTCCAGCTCGGCTCGCCGTGCAGCATCAGCACAGGCGCGGCCGTGCGCGGCCCCTCATCGACATAGTGCATGCGAAGTTCGCCGAGCATTTGGTAATGCGGCTTGAATGGGTAGCCGGGCAGATTGGCAAAGCGCTCGTCGGGAGTTCGCAGAATGGTCA
>JBOICL010000148.1:0-2674 GCA_050740055.1 Stenotrophobium sp. | reverse complement strand
TCGCGCGAGCCCATGAAGGAGAACACCGGCACCGGCGTGTCGCCGGGCTGCTGCGCGAGGAGGTCCCAGTTGATGCTGCGGCCATCCAGACGCGGCGGCGTGCCGGTCTTGAGGCGGCCGGTGCGCTGTGGCAGTTCGCGCAGGCGCGCGGCCAGCGCGTTGCTCGGAGCGTCGCCGGCGCGGCCACCGGGCATATTGTCCAGGCCGATGTGGATGCGTCCGGCCAGAAAGGTGCCGACGGTGAGCACGATGGCGGGCGCGTAAAACTTCAGGCCCATCTGCGTGACCACGCCGGTGACGCGCTCGCCCTCGACGATGACGTCGTCCACCGGCTGCTGGAACAGCGTCAGCTTGGGCGTGTTCTCCAGCGTGCTGCGCACGGCCTGCTTGTACAGCAGGCGGTCGGCCTGGGCGCGGGTGGCGCGCACGGCGGGGCCCTTGCTGGCGTTGAGCATGCGGAACTGGATGCCGGCGAGATCGGCGGCATGGGCCATGAGGCCGCCAAGCGCATCGATCTCCTTGACCAGGTGGCCCTTGCCGATGCCGCCGATGGCGGGATTGCAGGACATCTGGCCCAGCGTCTCGATGTTGTGCGTGAGCAGCAGCGTGCGGCAGCCCATGCGCGCCGCGGCGAGGCAGGCCTCGGTGCCGGCGTGGCCGCCGCCCACAACAATCACATCGAACTGGTGAAACGCGCTCATATCAGACACAGCACCCGCAAAAGGGCGCGGATTTTAACGCTTTCGGTGCAGCGCGTTCAGAAGCTGATTTTGCCGCTGAGCATGTCCTTGTACATGATGAAATCGCCGGCGAGGCTGTAGAACGGCCATTTGAAGGTCGCCGGCTTGTTGTGCTCGAAGAAGAAATGCCCGACCCAGGCGAAGAAGTAGCCGAACAGCGGCATCAGCCACAGCGCGGCCCAGGTCTGCGTGAAAAGCGCGTAGAGAGCGGTCACAATCACCAGCGTGGTGCCGACGAAATGCAGGCGGCGGCAGGTGCGGTTGCTGTGTTCTTCCAGGTAGAACGGGTAGAAATCGGCCATCGAATTGAAGGTGCGGTCCATGACAGGCTCCGTGCGGCTTTGCACCAGTATAAGACCGGGCGGGATGGCGGGTTGCGGTAAATTCCACTCACCCGCTCTGCCTGTGATGTGCAGGAATATTGTTTTTAAATACTTACTTATTTTAAATATTATCAATAATAAATAACAGAATTGCATGCCGGATCGGCAAGAGCGGGCGCCGACACGGTGCTTGCCCGAAGGGCAATGGGGTGAGCCAGGGTTTCATGGACTGCCGTGGCAGTCCATGCTGGCGAACGCCAAGCCGCGAGGCTTGGCCGGGGCGAAGCCGGGAGGCGCCCGAATCCGCTACGCTTGCGCGGGGGATACCTCAGCACGAACGGAATGGATTAGCGTTTGCCGAACAATTGGGCGTGTGTGCCGAGCCGGTAGAAAATTGCAGCAGTTTCGGTCAGCCGATAAATCACCAGCAAATCGGCGTCCAGATGAAATTCCCACCATCCGGCCCAGTCGCCTCGCAGGGGGTGCGGCTTTAGGCTGGCTGGCACATCTTCACCTGCTTCAACTTCGCGGAAAACGTAACGCAGGGTCTCGAAATCTATTCGACGCGACCGATTGAGGCGCTTCACATCAGCCTGAAATTTGGTTTGGGTCCTGACTTCTCTCACAGGCGTTCGAGATAGGCGATGGCTGCATCCGCAGATTTGAAGGTTTTCCCCTTGTCTTTGCTCAGCAGCGCGCGTTTGGTTTCGGCGTTGGGTACGTTGCCTTGGTCTGCCAAGGCTGCGATTACAGCGGCACGCGCTGTGCGCTTGCCGGTGATTGCCATGGTGCGGGTTACAAGGGATTCTGGGAGATTGATGGCTACGCTGCTCATGGTTTGACTCCATTGGAGGGCGGGGATGGCGGAAATAATAGCATCGCCGACCAAATCGACGGCTCAAAAGGCTCCACCCGCTCGTGGGGTTGCCGACGGTCAATTCGTTATTAAATATAGCCTTAATTAAAATTTAGTATATAAATTATAACAAATCTATTGCCTACACTGTCGAGAGCGGGTCGGCTCCCGCATTCGGGAGCGACCTTTGGAGGGTCTTTGAAAAGGACAACACAACAAAATCTGCCCGTACTAGGCTGGCGCGAATGGGTGGGTCTGCCGGATCTGGACATCCCGCGCATCAAGGCGAAGGTGGATACCGGCGCGCGCACCTCGGCGATCCACGCCTTTGCGCTGGAGCGGGTGAGCGACGAGCGCGTACGCTTTGCGGTGCATCCGATTCAGAAATCGACGCAGACGGTGTGGTGCGAGGCGCAGGTGCTGGACGATCGCTGGGTGTCGGATTCGGGGGGCAATCGTGAACTGCGCCCGGTGATCCTGACGCCGCTGGCGCTGGGCGATCAGCGCTGGGATATCGAGGTGACGCTGACGGCGCGCGAATCCATGCTTTTCCGTATGCTGCTGGGACGTACTGCGCTGGCGCACCGTTTCACGGTGAACCCGGCGGCATCCTTTCTCATAGGCAAAGGCAGGCGCAAATGAAGATCGCCATCCTGTCGCGCAACAGCAGTCTGTATTCCACGCGGCGGCTGATCGAGGCCGCCAAGGCGCGCCGTCACAGCGTGCAGGTCGTCGATGTGCTGCGCTGCTACATG
>JBOICL010000147.1:0-1420 GCA_050740055.1 Stenotrophobium sp. | reverse complement strand
GCCGGACCGGCCCACGCAGTCGGTGTCGGCGGAAGATACGTTTGAACAGGATGTGCCTCTGGCGGAGACGGAGCCGAAGATCCGTCAGCTCGCCGAGAAAACCTGGGCGGCCGCATGCAAGGAAACTCGTATCGCGCGCACGGTCGTGCTCAAGCTGAAAACCAGCGACTTCCGCACTCTCACGCGCAGCCACACGCCGGAGTCGCCACCTGCGTCCTGCGAGGAATTGACGCGCATCGCGCTGGCCCTGCGCGATCGCGTCGAGGCGCCGCCGCATGCGCTCTACCGCTTGGTCGGCGTGGGCCTGAGCAAATTTTGCGAGCCGGACAATACCGCCGCGCAGCCGGGATTGTTCGACCAGTAAGACTTACGCCGTCGCCTGCGCGGCATTGATCTCGTCGATTTGCCCGTTGAGCGTCCAGTAGTCGTAGAGGACGCCCATCAGGAACAGGCCGCCGGTGCACAGGTAAATGATGCCGGTGATCCACTTGCCCATGTAAAAACGGTGAACGCCGAGCCAGCCGAGAAAAGTCAGCAGCAGCCAAGCCAGCGAGTAATCGGTGTTGCCGCTGCGGTACTTGATGTCGGCGGCGCGGTCCATCGAGGGGATCAGGAACAGGTCCACGATCCAGCCGACGAACAACAAACCCAGCGTCAGGAACCAGAGCGTGCCGGTGAGCTGGCGGCCGTAGTAGAAACGGTGCGCGCCCATGAATCCGAAGATCCACAGGGCGTAGCCGATGACCATGTTGTGACTCTTGCCGTTGTTGCTCATGTGCATTCCGTTCAGTGCGGGTACGGCAAGCTAACGGATTCCGCGCGTGGCGAAAAGTGCTCAGGCATCGAGATAACGCACGCCGGTGAGTTGTTCGGACAGTGTCCACAGCTTCGCCGCCAGCGCCGGGTCGCGCGCGTCTTCGCGGCAATCGACTTTCTTCGGATAGCCGCCGAGTTCCTTGAACCCACCGGGGCCCCAGTAATCGCCGCCGCTGACATCTGCGGCGGTTGCGGCATGCAGCGCGGGCAGGGCGCCCATCGCGGCGGACTGGGCAAACAGCTTGTTGCTGAGGCGCATAAAGAAGCTGCCGAAATCAGGATTGGTGTTCGACCAGCCCGGATGCGCGGCTGCCGTCGTGACCGCGACGCCGGATTTCTTCAGGCGCCGCGCCAGTTCGAAGGTGAACAGCAGCGCCGCCAGCTTGCTGCGGCCATAGGCGTCCATTTCCTTGTAGGGCGTGCGTTCGAGGTGCAGGTCGTCAAGGTCAAGGCCCTTGTTCAGACGGTGCGCCATGCTGGCAGTGTTGACGATGCGTGCGCCAGGGGTGCTGCGCAGGCGATCCAACAGCAGGCCGGTCAGCGCGAAACTGCCAAGATGATTGGTGCCGATGTGCATCTCGAAACCGTCGCGGGTTTTCTGCTT
>JBOICL010000146.1:0-3112 GCA_050740055.1 Stenotrophobium sp. | reverse complement strand
CGCGTGGCATCACCGGGCTGGTTTACGCAAGAATCCGCGGCGTTACCGAGGTGGTGGGGCTGGGGCTCGATCAGGTCTTCAAGCCGCTGGTGCCGCTGGTCGAAACCTGCTTTCCAGAACATCAGTCCTCACCGGCGCGCGAAGCGGTCGTGGCGGCGGTCAACGGCGTGCTGGGCGACCATCTCGCGGCCAGCGGCAATCCGTTGGCACTGACCATGCGCTTCCGCCGCAACGGACGCGCGCTGATGCTGCATCCGCAGGCACTTCAGGTGGAAATCCCAGACGCCAGCGGCAAGCTGCTGGTGCTGGTGCACGGCCTGTGCATGAATGATTTGCAGTGGACGGACGGCGACGGCTACAGCTACGCCGATGCGCTGGCGCAGACCCTCGGCTACACGCCCATCCACCTGCACTACAACAGCGGCAAACACATTTCCACCAACGGCCGCGAATTCGCGGAGCAACTCGAACTGCTGCAGCAGCAGTGGCCGGTGCCGGTGCAGGAACTGACTCTGCTTACGCACAGCCTCGGCGGACTGCTCGCGCGCAGCGCCTGCCACTATGGCGCGCAGGCGGGTCACGGCTGGCTGCACTCCCTCAAGAACATCGTGTTTCTCGGCACACCGCATCACGGCGCGCAGCTGGAACGCGGCGGCAACCGGCTGCAGGCCAGCGTCGGCATCACGCCTTACACCGCGCCGCTGGCAAGGCTGGGCATGATCCGCAGCGCCGCCGTCACCGACCTGCGCCACGGCAATCTGCTCGACGAAGACTGGCAGGACTGTGGCCGTTTCGAGCGCCACGACGACACCCGCCGCTACGTGCCGCTGCCGCAGGGCGTGAACTGCTACGCCGTCGCGGCCACCACCGGCAAGCAGCCCGGCGACTTCAACGACAAGCTGCTCGGCGACGGTCTCGTGCTGGTGGACAGCGCGCTGGGCCGGCATCCCGACCCGAACAAGCAGATCAATTTCGAGCCGCTCAGTCAGGCGCTCTACTACGGCCTCAACCACTGGGATCTGCTGCGCCGCCGCGAGATCGGCGAACAGGTCTGCCGCTGGCTGGCGGATTGAACCGCTTCTGAAATCTCTGCATATGTTCAACAATGCCCTTCGACAAGCTCAGGGCGAACGGTTGCCTGATAGATTCCGTTCGTGGAGAGCCTGTCGAACCATGAACGGAAACAAACTATTCAGAGATTCTTTATTATCAATTCCGGAGGCCAAATGAAAAACCTGCAACGTATCGAACTTCTCAAGGACATGATCCAGGAAGCCGTCGACCGCGGCTCTACCTCGGTGGAGCAGGTGCACCAGTACATCGCCGCCCTGCCGTTCGAGGCGCTGGAACGCACCGGCCTGCTCACCGATGACCGCCTCAGCCTGCGTGACAAGCAGCGCCGCAGCATCGGCATGGTCTACGACGCCATTCGCCGCATCAACCGCGAGATTGGTCAGCTGATCTCCGACCAGTTCGAGAATCTGGAGGAAGGTGGCGAGGTGGTGAAGGTGCTGAAGGAGAAGGCGTCTAAGCCGGCTATGGGTAAAGCCAAGCGGCGCGCGAAACTGGCAGAGTGAGTGGTCCCTTAATCAATTTCAGGAGTCGCCAGTGTCAGCTACCCCTCTCGGTTATTACTCTGCGAAAAGCGTTTTGGCCGCTGGAAGGGCCGCGTTCTTTGGCGAAGCTGACAGCGATCTCCCTGCAAAGCGTTCACCGCTATTGGCTGCGGACGACAGAACGCCGCAATTTGGCTATGTCGGTGCCGAGTACCTACGGACTCGTGTGCTCCTACTCGGGATCAATCCGGGCAATGGCAAGGAAACAGAGACGCGCTCGCCTACTGATGCCCGGATGATGCCCGCGCTTATCCACTTTGCGCAGAATCCAACGCAAGAAAATTTTACTAAAGCACAACAAGCCTACAAAGCCGAGTGTCAGACGTGGCACATATGGAATCGGCACTGCAGAGACGTTATTGGCGCTGGCAAACTTTCGCTTGAAGAAATCGCGTACTCAAATTGCTTGCCATGGCGAACTGGTAGTAACTCTGCTTTTAGCGACGCTGTAGCAAAAAAGGCTGCGACCCTATACGCATCCCCTTTGATTGAGGAGCTACAGCCGACCGTTGTTATCGCGTTGGGTAAGACTGCTGGTAACATTTTGCGTTTATCAGGCAAAAAGCTGCCGCACCTTATCGTTTGGAATCGCGCACAAGCAGCAAGACCCGCAGTGCTGAAAGAAAGGGCTGAAGCAGCTGCAGAAGTCTTCCGAGTCCTGGGGCGGCAACAGTAAAGCGGAGCAAGTGCAGTGTGCGCACTGCGCACCATGCCCCCGCTGATTAACCCCCAAGTTCATCATTAAAAATGCGCGCGATCTCGTCGGCGGAGATGTCTGCCTGGTCTGTTTTTGAATAAATCGTCAGCAACGTGGTGACTTCGCCGGAAGGCAGGTAGTAGATCACGCGGTAGCCGCCGCTCTTGCCCCTGCCGGCATCGCGATTCGGGATGCGGACTTTGTAGACAACGGACTGAACGCCTTTCAGCCGGTCGCCCGGCGTTGCGCCGGCGCTCAACTGCTCGATCAGGGGTTCCAGGTCCAGCCGGATGCGGCGATAACGACGGCCGAGGCGTTTCAGATCCCGTTCAAAGGTGAGCGCGGTTTCGACTCTGCGGGTCACAGACCAGCCCGTTTCCACAGCCCTTCGACGGAGCGGGTCTTGCCTGCCTTCACTTCGCGCAGCGACTGGCGCAGCGAGACACGGGGATCGACATCCTTGATCTCCTCTTCGATACCTTCACGGAATGAATGCACGATCTTCAGCAGCAGCGCGCGGCGATCTTCCGGGATACGCTCGATCTCGGCATGCAGCGTTTCGGTAATGGACAGGGCCTTGGCGGGCATGGGGACAATCCTCTCACGGCGTGGCGCTTAGTTTAGCAAGCGCCGCATACAGCCCTGTCGCGCAATCTTTTATGAGCCACTCGCTCCGCCGTGATTCATCGGCGCTTGCGTTTTATATTATTGAATATAGAAATAATAAATCAATAAATACGCTCGTCCCTGTGCCTTATTTTAAGAGAGCGGGTGCCGACACGGTGCTTGCCCGAAGGGC
>JBOICL010000145.1:0-1790 GCA_050740055.1 Stenotrophobium sp. | reverse complement strand
GCACGGATTCCAAGTAACCCAACTCCAGCTTGGGCATGCCGCAGCATTCCTCCTTTTCGATCAGTTTCACTTCGACATGATTGTGGCGCAGCACCGTCACCAGGTCGTCCACAACCTGCGGCATGTTGTAGTTGCCATAGCAGGTGACGAACACCGCCACCCGGCCGCGCGTGGGCCCGGCGTTCATCGGTAACGGCGCCGCAGCAGGCTTGACCAGCCTGTGCGCGGTCTTGCTGTGATATTCCGGCAACTTCGCCTGCGGATGAACGCCCATGGTCTTGTCGAGCAGCTTGCGCAGCAGAGGACTGCGGTTGCTGGCGTTCACGGTTTCCGTCACCACCGGAATGCTGGCGAGCTTGCCCACCGCCGTTGTGTTGGTGATCAGCTTGCGGCTCAGCGGCACCTCGCCGTTTTTGAACTGCACCGCCTTGGCGCGCAGCATCAGGTGCGGAAAATCCACGTTCCAGGGGTGCGGCGGCACGTAGGGGCACTTGGTCTGGTAGCAGAGGTCGCAGAGATAACACTGGTCCACGACCTTCATGTAATCAGCCTTGGCGACGCCATCCACTTCCATCGTCGGCGAGTTGTCCACCAGGTCGAACATCGTCGGGAAGGCATGGCACAGGCTCACGCAACGCCGGCAGCCGTGGCAGATGTGGTAGACGCGCTCAAGCTCCTGCAGCAGCAGCGGCGTGTCGTAGAACTCCGGGTTTTTCCAGTCCAGCGGATGACGTGTGGGCGCATGCAGCCCGCCCTCGCCCGCCTGCGCTGCGGTAGGTTCGCTCATGTCGCGCTCCTGAACGCGCCGCGCCACATCGGAATGTGACGCGGCAGATGAGATCAGGCGAGTTCGCTTAGAGCCTTGGTGAAACGATTGGCATGAGAACGCTCGGCCTTGGCCAGCGTCTCGAACCAGTAGGCGACCTCGTCATGGCCCTCGCTGCGGGCGGTCTTGGCCATGCCCGGATACATGTCGGTGTATTCGTGCGTCTCGCCGGCGATGGCGGTCTTGAGATTGCTGCGGGTATCGCCGAACGGCAGTCCGGTTGCCGGATCGCCGCACTGCTCCAGGTATTCGAGATGGCCGTGCGCATGGCCGGTCTCGCCTTCCGCGGTGGAACGGAACACGGCTGACACGTCGTTATAGCCTTCGACATCGGCCTTCTGTGCGAAATACAGATAGCGCCGGTTTGCCATCGACTCGCCGCCAAAAGCCGCCTTGAGATTTTCTTCGGTCTTGGAACCTTTCAGTGCCATGAATTGCTCTCCTGATATTTGTGAGTGGTGAAGAATCGCTGTCGCGATGGTTAAGACACTACGCCTGCAAGCCTCAAAGTAAAATGAATTGTTCGTATGCGTTCGATACGGCCAGCCTATCAGGATGGGTAGCCGGTGATGGCCCGTATGCGCTTGTAGAGCGGTTTGAGCCGCGGATACAACTCGCGGTACACGTCCCGGTATAGCGCATCATAAGTCTTGTGCGCCTGGGCATCGGGCTCGAAAATCCGGCCGCTGCGCGTCATCGCTTTGACCGCGCTGGCGTAGTCCGCGTGCAGCCCCAGCCCCACCGCCAGATTGATGGCTGCGCCCAGCGCGGAAGTTTCATAAATCTCCGGCCGCTCCGCCTGCAACCCGAACACGTCCGCCGTGATCTGCATCGCCTGATCGCTTTGCGAACCGCCACCGGCCACCACGAGCCTGCGTACCTTGCGCCCGATACGCTTTTCGATCTGTTCCATGCCGGCGCGCAGGCCGTAGGCCAGTCCCTCGAGGATCGCGCGATATAGATG
>JBOICL010000144.1:0-4410 GCA_050740055.1 Stenotrophobium sp. | reverse complement strand
GTTTATGGACATTGGCCCTTCCCGCATCGTTCCGCCGGTGGTGCTCGCGCCGATGGCGGGCGTCACTGACCGGCCGTTTCGGCAGTTGTGCCGGCGGCTGGGTGCGGGGCTGGCCGTGTCGGAGATGACCACCGCCGATGCGACGCTCTGGCACACCGAGAAATCGCGCTTGCGCCGCGACCACGCGGGCGAGGCGGCACCGGTGAGCGTACAGATCGCCGGCTACGATCCGCGCATGCTGGCCGAGGCGGCCCGCTTCAATGTCGAACATGTCGCGCAGATCATCGACATCAACATGGGCTGCCCGGCGAAGAAAGTCTGCAAGGTGGATTCCGGTTCGGCGCTGATGCGTGACGAGAAACTCGTCGCGGAAATCTGCGCGGCCGTGGTGCAGGCGGTGAATGTGCCGGTGACGCTGAAAATCCGCACCGGCTGGGCGCGTGCGCACAGGAATGGCGTGAGCATCGCGCGCATCGCCGAAGGCTGCGGCATCGCCGCGCTGGCGGTGCATGGCCGTACTCGCGAAGACCTGTACCAGGGTGCGGCGGAGTACTACACCATTGCCGCGATCAAGCAGGCCGTGCGCATCCCCGTGCTCGCCAACGGCGATATCGATACACCCGAAAAAGCGCGCGACGTTCTGGACTATACGAAGGCCGACGGCGTGATGATAGGCCGCGCGGCGCAGGGGCGGCCGTGGATTTTCCGCGAGATCGCGCACTACCTCGCCACCGGCGAAAAGCTGCCGCCGCCCTCGCGCTTCGAGATCCGCCGCTGGCTGCTGGAACATCTCGATGCGCTCCATGCCTTCTACGGCGAAGGCCGCGGGCTGCGCGTGGCGCGCAAACACATCCAGTGGTATTGCCGCGATCACGCCGGCAGCGAACGGTTCTGGGCCGCAATCAACCAGGTGAACGCCGCCGCCGAACAGCGTGCACGCGTCGCGGAGTTTTTCGATCAGCCGGAGCAGGCGCTGGCGGCCTGAAGCGCCGTTATCGCGTCACCCGCCCGCGACACGGCGTTTTTGCGCAGCAAAACGGGTGCGGGAGCGGGCGGTAGGGTGCCGACCTTCGCGATGGTCGCGGGCTTCGGGTGCCTCCCGCACCCATTACCCTTCGGGCAAGCACCGTGTCGGCGCCCGCTCTTTTGGAAATTACCACGACGAATGTTTTAAATAATACTATAAATTTATAATAATTAAATAATAATAAACAGAAAGTCGAGCGCCACAAAACAGAGCGGGTGACAGACTTCCCAGTCCGTCACCCGCAATCTCCCAATGATCGGCTACACGTCCTGCCGGACTTCCTTCCCGCCGTTCACGCGCCGGCGTGTTTCCATCAGTAGCACGCCCAGCAGCAGGGCCAGCAGACTGCCGGAGCCCATCGCGCCGCCGCCCGATCCGCCCGCCGCCGCCGTCGGGCCGCCGCTGGGCGCCGTAGCAGCCGGCCCGTTCGCCAGCACCGGTCCCTTCGCAGGTGTCGAAGCCGTGCCGCCGCTGTCGGCCGCGGTCAGCGCGGGCTGGTAGTTGCCCGGCGCCGTGTAGATGTGGCTGATCTTGGGCGTGGACTGCGTTACCGGGGCCGAGCCATCGCCGAAGTCGAAGGTGTAGCTGGCGATCTTGTCGCCGTCCGGATCGAAGGACTGCGAGCCGTCGAAGTTCACCGTCAGCGGCGCCGGGCCGCTGGTGGGCGAGAGCGTAAAGGCCGCCACCGGATTCTGCGACGGCGTCACGCTGACACTGGCAGTGACCGTGACCGGCACCGTGGCCGCGGCGGAGTTGTGGCCCTTGCTGTCGGTCACCGTCACCGCGGCGGTGAAGCTGCCCGCCGCCGTGTAGGTATGGCCCGCGGTCGCCGCCGCTGTGGTCAGCTTCGGTGAGCCGTCGCCGAAGTCGAACACATACTGCGTGATGGCGTCGCCGTCGGTGTCGTGCGAACCGGAAGCATCGAAGTTCACCGTCACCCCAATAGACCCGCTGGACGGCGAGGCCGACAGCGAAGCGCCCGGTGTATCCGGAGCCTGCGCAGCGGTCTGCACCGTGATCACTGCTGATGTGGACGCCTGCGCGCCGCTGGCATCGGTGACGGTGACGCTGGCCGAATAACTGCCGGTGTTGCTGTAGGTGTGGCTGACCGTGGCGCCGGACTGATTCACCACCGCCGAACCATCGCCGAAGTTGAAGCTGTAGTTGCTGATGGCGCTGCCATTGGTTCCTTTCGAACCGGAAGCATCGAAGTTCACCGCCAGCGGCGCCGTGCCGCTATTCGGCGTCGCATGCAGGATGGCCGACTCCGGCACAGTGCCGCCACCGGACGATGATCCGCCGCTACTCGATCCGCTTGAAGAGCTGCCGCCAGAACTAGAACTGCTGCTGGATGAACTTCCACCGGAACTGGAGCTGCTGCTCGAACTGCCGCCGGAGGAACTGCTGCCCGAAGACGAGCTGCCGCCGCTGCTGGAACTGGAGCTGGAGCCGCCGCCGCTGGCGCAGGTGTCGTTGCCGACCAGTCTGTAGTTGGAGGGATCGCCCGCACCATCGACGGTCAGGCCAGAACCCGCTGCGACGGTGCCGGTCGGGTCGTCCGGCGCCGAAGTGCGCACGCTGGTGCTGATGTTGCTGAGTATGTCGCCGGTCTTGAGTCCGAGAGCGGCCTTGTCGAGGATCAGCGTGATGGTGCCGTTCGCATTGAAATTGCTCGCCGCGTCCAGTGTCCCCAGTTGCTGGAAGGTGGACGCGCCCGCGCCGGGCAGTAGCTGGTGCGAGCCGTAGGTGAAGACCGGCGAAGGGCCGTTGGCGGTGCCCATCGACACGTAGTAGTCCGCGCCCTTGGCGCTGAAGTAGGTGACCCAGCGGTAGCCAGCCGGCACAGTGGACAGGGACACCACCTGCATGGTGAAGACCAGCTTGTTGCTCAGGTTGCCGGGTTCGGCGAGGTAGGTCGCGAGCAGGTCGTCGGAACCGTTGCCCATCTGCGGATCCTGCCCCTCAAGGCTCGCTGAACCCTTGGGGCTGGTGAGCAGCAGGACGCCGGGCGGCGTGCAGGCCAGCGGCGTGCCGCTGGCGACGATGGTCTGGCTTACCGGCGCGCTAGCCGCGCCGCGCGCATCGCGCACGCTCAGGCTCGCCGTGTAGGCGCCTGCATTCGCATAGACATGCGTGAATGACGGCGCATTTTTGAAATCCACCGGCGAGCCGTCGCCGTAATCCATGATGTAGTAGGCCAGTTGGTCGCCGTCCGCATCGCTGGATTGAGAGGCGTCGAAGCTGACCGCCAAAGGCGCTGCGCCACTTGGCGCGGAGGAGGCCAGCTTGGCGACCGGAGCCGTATTGGCCGGGCAGGTGACCGCAGGCAGGGCCTGATTGACCGCGCTGATGTCGAAGCTGCCGAAGCCGGTGGTGTAATCCCAGCCCGGCGTGGCGACATAACCGCCGTTGGTGCCGACGAGGATGTCGGTGAAACCCTTGGCGGTGGAACCCGGCCCGCCCGCGGTGTCCAGCGCATAGAACATCGGCGCGGCGAAGCCGAATTGATTGCAGTGCGCGCTTTGCAGGCGCGCCCACACACCCATCGACAGCGGCGAGGACAGGCTGGTGCCGATAACCGCCTCATGCCTGCCGGCGACCACCGTGTCCGCCGCCGAATAAAAGGCCGCCGCCGGAGACAGGTTGAAACCAGCATTCATCGACACGTCGGGAACACCGCGCAGCGTCGCAATGGCGCCCAGCACGCCGGCGCCGGCCTGCCACGACGGCGCGGTCTCGAACAGGCTGTTGCCGCCGCCGCCGGCGTTCCAGGCGGTCTCGGTGGCGTAGTTGAAATCGGCGTCGGTGAACAGCGAGGTGCCACCGACCGCGACCACGTAGGGCGAGGAAGCCGGGTACTCCACCTGCTGCGGCACACCGCCCTGTGGCGTCGCCAGGTTGATGACCACGCCGCAGGCGGCGCCGGCGTCGCCGGCGGAGACGAAAACGGTCTGCCCCTGCGACGCGGCCTGCATAAAGGCTTGGTCGTCGGTGGCCACGGTGCCGAGCGCGAAGTTGACCGACTCGCAGCCGCCGATGGAGATGTTGAGCGCCTTGGCGGTGTTGTCGGTGGCGAACTTGTTGGCACCCAGGGTGATGGCGTCATCGAGCGCAGTGCCGTTGTAGAAGATGATCTGCTTGACGTTGCCGGCGATGCCGCTGGACGACTGGCTGTCCAGGTCCCACTCGTCGTCGTTGCCGGGAGTCTGCGGATTCGGCACCGGATCGACCTGCTCGATGCTGACCGGCACGAAAGGCAGATTGAAGTCTTTCTCGGCCTGGCGCAGGTCGAGAATCACCTGACTAAGGTCGGTGCCGCCGGAGATGATGGCGACGGTGGTGTTGGCCCCTTCCGGCGTAGTGCCGGCGTCATACGCCTTGCG
>JBOICL010000143.1:0-2321 GCA_050740055.1 Stenotrophobium sp. | reverse complement strand
TAAAACGTCTGCCGCCGCAAATCCTTCTCCTGCATCACCACAGTCGCGATTTCCTCGATGGAGATGTTGGCGGTGCTGACGAAGGGAATGTTGTAGCGGCGATACAACTGCTCGGCCTGGCGCAGCTCAAACGAACACTGCGCCAGCGAAGCGTACTTCGACCCGGGCCGGCGTTCTGTGCGGATCTGCAGCAGGCGCTCGGCGTCGGAGGTCAGGCCGAAGCACTTGCTTTCCAGCCCCGCCAGCGACTTCGGCAGGTGCAGGTTTTCAAGGTAGTCTTCTGTGAGCGGGAAATTGGTCGCGAACAGGCCGTGCTGCAAGGCGAGGTAAAGACTCGTCGGCGTCTTGCCGCAGCGCGAGGGCGCGATCAGGATCACGTCGGCACGCTCAAGGTCGCGCGTGGACTGGCCGTCGTCGTGCTCCATCGCATAGTTCATCGCGGCAATGCGTGCACCGTAGCGCTGCGCATCCGCCATGCCGTGTGCGCGACCTTGTGCATGCGTGGATTTTTCACCCAGTTCGGCCTCGATGATGTGAATGTAGGCGTCAAACAGATCCACGAACATCGCGTTGACGCGCCTCAGCACCGCGCGGATTTCCTCGCTCACCGTGGTGCTGAAAACCAGCGGGCGCACCGCCATCTGCTGCGCCAGGTGATTGATGTATTCCACCGTCGCGTTCGCCTTCTGCGCCGTGTTGATGAACGGCAGCGTGCTTTTCTTGAACTCGACGCCATCGAACTGAGTAAGCAGGGTGTTGCCCAGCGTCTCGGCGGTGATACCCGTGCCATCGGAGACGAAGAACACGGTTCTTGGTTGCGGCATTGTCCAATCCCTTACAATTTGCGCCTCGCGCCGCGACAACTTAAATGAACTCAACCTGGGTAACAACGTGAGCAAAAGCGTTCTCTGGTATTCCGAGCTGGGCATGCACGATGTCGAGACCGTCGGCGGCAAGAATGCTTCGCTGGGCGAGATGATCTGCAAGCTCGCCAAATCCGGCGTGAAGGTGCCCGACGGTTTTGCCACCACCGCCGCGGCCTACCGCGAGTTCCTCGCCCACGAAGGGCTTGCCGATCGCATCAACCAGATGCTCGAAAACCTCAACGTGGACGACGTGCAGGCGCTCGCCAAAACCGGCAGGACGATCCGCGAAGCGGTGATGAAGGCGCCATTCCCGGCCGCGCTCGAAAAGGACATCCGCGCGGCTTACGACAAGCTGGTGAAAGAATCTGGCGCCGAGATTTCGGTCGCCGTGCGCTCCTCCGCCACGGCGGAAGACCTGCCCGATGCGTCATTCGCAGGTCAGCAGGAAACTTTCTTGAATGTCAATGGTATAGAGAATGTTCTTAAAGCGATGAAAGAGGTCTTTGCCAGCCTCTACAACGACCGCGCCATCGCCTACCGCGTGCACCAGAATTTCGTGCACAGCCAGGTTGCGCTATCCGCCGGCGTGCAGCGCATGGTGCGCTCCGACATCGGCGCCAGCGGCGTGATGTTTACGATGGATACCGAATCCGGCTTCCGCGAAGCAGTGTTCATCACCGCTTCGTATGGCCTCGGCGAAGCCGTGGTCCAGGGCGCAGTGAATCCCGACGAGTTCTATGCCTACAAGCCAAACCTACGCGCCGGCCGCCCCGCCGTGCTGCGCCGCAGTCTCGGCGAAAAAGCAAAAAAAATGGTCTATACCGAGGACAAATCCCACGGCAAGACCGTGGAGTTCGTGGCCGTTCCACCCGCCGAGCGCAACCTGTTCTGCCTCAGCGATGCCGATGTCGAGGCGCTGGCCAGACAGGCGCTGATCATCGAAGATCATTACGGCCGGCCGATGGACATCGAATGGGGCAAGGACGGCAGGGACGGTCAACTCTATATTTTGCAGGCGCGTCCGGAAACAGTGCAGTCCCGTGTGGCCGGCAATACGCTGCGGCGCTACAAGCTCAAGGGCAAGGGCGAAGTGCTGGCCGCTGGCCGCGCCATCGGCCAGAAGATCGGCGCCGGCCCGGTGCGCCTGCTCAAGTCGATCAGCGAAATGAACCGCGTGCAGGCCGGCGACGTGCTGGTCACGGACATGACCGATCCCGATTGGGAGCCGGTCATGAAGCGCGCCAGCGCCATCGTCACCAATCGCGGCGGCCGCACCTGCCACGCCGCGATCATCGCACGTGAACTCGGCATTCCGGCCGTGGTCGGTTGCGGCGACGCCACCGGGAAACTGCGCGAAGGCGCGTCCGTCACCGTGTCCTGCGCCGAAGGCGACACCGGACATGTCTATGCGGGCAACATCGATTTCGCCGTGGACGAAGTGGCTCTGGACAAGAT
>JBOICL010000142.1:0-13817 GCA_050740055.1 Stenotrophobium sp. | reverse complement strand
ATGTCGTTGTTGGTCATTGGGCGATAAACCTGCGTCGCGCCCTCTTCGCAGAGTTGGTCGAGTCCCTTGTTGAGCTGCTTTGCCTTGAGCGGGTCCTTGAGCACGACACGACGAAACAAGTCCGGCGCGAAATTCGGAATGCCGGTGAAGTGAATCATCTCGCCTTCGGAGAATGAATCGCCGATGGCGATGGTGCCGTGGTTATGCAGGCCGATGATGTCGCCAGGCCAGGCCTGCTCCACCGTCTCGCGATCCGCCGCCATGAAGGTCAGCGCATTGGACACGCGCACCGGGCCATCGAGACGCACGCTGTGCAGCAGCATGCCCTTGCGGTAGCTGCCCGAGCACACGCGCAGGAACGCAACGCGGTCGCGGTGTTTCGGGTCCATGTTGGCCTGGATCTTGAACACGAAGCCGGTGAATTTTTCGTGTTCCGGCCACACCTCGCGGTCAACGCCATTGAACTCGGCCACGCGCGGCTGCGGCGGCGGCGCCCACTCGGTGAAACCGTTGAGGAGTTCGCGCACGCCGAAGTTGCTGATCGCCGAGCCGAAGAACACGGGTGTGAGTTTCGCGGCGCGGTAATCTTCCAGATTGAAGTCGGTGCCGGCCATCTGCAACAGCTCGATCTCGTCGCGCAGCGTCTGGTAGATCTGGCCGAAGCGCTCAAAGAGCCCCGGCGAGAGCAGGCCGTCGATGGTCTCGATCTCAGACACGCGATGCTTGTCGCCGCTATAGAGATAGAAGCGGTCTTCCAGCAGGTGATACACGCCCTTGAAATCGCGGCCCATGCCCAGCGGCCAGGTGATCGGCGTGCAGTGCAGGCCCAGCACCTTCTCGATCTCGTCGAGCAGCTCCAGCGGCGGACGGCTTTCGCGGTCCAGCTTGTTGACGAAGGTGATGATCGGTGTGTCGCGCAGACGCGTGACTTCCATCAGCTTGATCGTACGCGGCTCCACGCCCTTGGCGGCGTCGATCACCATCAGCGCGGCGTCCACCGCGGTCAGCGTGCGGTAGGTGTCTTCGGAAAAATCCTCGTGACCCGGCGTGTCGAGCAGGTTCACGATCTTGCCGTTGTAGGGGAACTGCATCACCGAGGTGGTGATGGAGATGCCGCGCTGCTGTTCCAGCGCCATCCAGTCAGACGTGGCATGCCGCGACGCCTTGCGACCCTTGACCGTGCCGGCGAGCTGGATCGCGCCGCCGAACAGCAGCAGCTTTTCCGTCAGCGTGGTCTTGCCCGCGTCCGGATGGGAAATGATGGCGAAGGTGCGCCGCAGCGCCGCCTGTTTCTCTACTTCAGTCATGACGACAGCAAAGTGAAACGGGGGCGAATTCTAGCCGATTGGGCGGCATGCCTATGGCTGGAGCAGCATGGGGACAGCGCTTTATGCGGCGACTGCGTCAGACGCAACGCGCTTTTGAGCCTCCCAGCCGAGAACGCGCTCCGCGACCTGATCGGGCGAAATCGCGGACATGCAGACGCAGGCGCCACCATCACTGGATAGTTTCGGGCAGGTGCCGGGTCCGGGCTTGCAGCGTTGCGGCAGGCTCATGGATTCCGCGCGGACGCCGAGCGCGCCCCAGCGGACGATATCGATACCCTTTCTCGGCGGGAACAGGCCCAGTGTGCGGGTGCCGAGCGCTGCTGCGATATGCAGCGGGCCGGTACCGCTGGCGACGAGGCCATCCGCGGCCGCCGCGAACGAAATGAAGGTTTCCAGATTCATGCGCCCCGTAATATCGACCACCTGCGGCAGCGCAAAAAGTTCCGGGCAGGCCCGGCGCAGCAACTCGCCTTCCGTCGCGACGCCGCTGAGGTAGATCCTGAAGCGATCCGCAGGCAGCCGCCGCGCCAGCGCATGAAAGTGCTGCGGCGGCCATTCACGTCCGTGCCCCCTCGACCTGGGATGCAGGATCAGATGGAAGCGCGGGTCCTCCAGTTGCCGGCGCCAGTCCTGCGGCAGCGGCTGGATGCGAGTCAGTCCGTACAGCGGAACCATCTGTTCCCGGCTCGGCACGCTGCCGACGCCGATGGCGCGCAGTTCCATGAGATTCAGTTGCGCTTCGTGGCAGCCGCTGGAACTGCGGCCATAGAACGTGAACCGGTTGCAGTCCTTCCAGGCGGAAGACCGCCGGGCATTCCCGATCCGCTCCGGGATGCCCGCGCTGCGGGCGGCAGCAGCGAGCGGCTTGTTGATCGCGGGATTCAGCAGAACGCCGCACTTCAAGGCAGCCAGTTCCGCGGGGTCGTGGCATATGCGTTCGAAGTCCACGAACCTGTCCACATGCTCGCAGGCCATCACCACGGCTTGCGCATAGCAACGCGCGGCAAAAAAAACCTCTGCCCGGGGAAAGTGGTTTTTGATGACGCCCGCCAGCGGCAGCGTATGAACCACATCACCCAGGCCATTGGGCTGCGCGACAAGAAAGCGCCTCTGCTGCATAGACCCCCATTGCGGTATACGGCATCGCTGTGCCTCCCTACCGCAAACCCGTCCCTGTCGATGGCTTGCGCACGGGCTATCCAGCCCTGCGGCACCCGATGACAATATCACGGGCCCGCAACTCCTTGAGCGTGTCCGCGCCCATACGCACCACTGCCTCCGGTTGCGGGTGCTGCAACTCGGCCGCGATACGTTGCAGCAACTCGCGGCCGGTCGCCTGCTGATCGTCTTCCAGCCACTGCATCAGCCGCGCGGTGACCGCATTGACCTGCATAAACTTCACGTTGTCATGGCGATCGCGGTTCACGATCAGCCAGGTCGGTTGCGGCCCCGGCTCGCGCGGCAGGAAATCCGGGCCGATGCGCTGCACCGGCCAGTCGTAGCGCAGCGTCCACGCCAGCGGCGACAGCAGCGGACGGCCCGCGAGCAGACTGCACCCGCCCGCGGCACAGTACCCGCTCCGATGGTTTTACTAGACAAATATGTGAATATAAATTGAATATATTTTTATATGATCAATCTAATATCACGTCACAGCAAGGATTTCGGCAAAGAGCGGGCGGCAAACAATGACCTACGCAGGCGGCGTCTTTATACTGCGCGCCTCTTGCAAGCAGCAGTTTGTGCCTGAACGCGGCATTGCCATACTACGGCCGCGTCAGCCCACCCATTAACGGAGTCATTCGGGCCTGTAGCTCAGTCGGTTAGAGCAGGGGACTCATAATCCCTTGGTCCTCGGTTCGAGTCCGAGCGGGCCCACCATTTCTTGCAACCGCATGGTCTCCATCCTGCAGAAAATCCGCCGCCTGGTGCTGGGCGAGAAGCTCGATCCGCTGAACCCGGAAACGCGCCATCACATCGTGCTGGTGGCGTTCCTGGCGTGGATCGGGCTGGGCGCGGACGGCCTGTCGTCGGCCTGCTACGGCCCGGAGGAATCCTTCCTCGCGCTGGGCGAGCACACGCACATGGGTCTGTACCTGGCGCTGGTGACGGCGGTGACGGTGTTCATCATCTCGCTGGCCTACAACCAGGTGATCCAGTTGTTCCCCTCCGGCGGCGGCGGCTACAAGGCGGCGACCAAGCTGGTCGGCCCCTACGCCGGATTAGTTTCGGGTTCGGCGCTGATCGTGGACTACGTGCTCACCATCACGCTGTCGATCGCCAGCGGCATGGACGCGTTGTTCAGCCTGTTTTCGCCAAAGTGGCAGGTGTACAAGGTCGCCACCGAAATGGGCGTGCTGATCCTGCTGATCGTGCTGAACCTGCGCGGCATGAAGGAATCGATCAAGGTGCTGCTGCCGATCTTCATGGGCTTTTTCCTGACCCACGCGGCGCTGATTTTTTACGGCATTGGTGTGCATGTCGATGCGCTCAATACGCTGGTGCCGGACACGCTGGCCAAGACCCACGCACTGACCCACCAACTCGGCTGGGTCTTCGTCGCCTCGCTGTTCCTGCGCGCCTACTCGCTGGGCGGCGGCACCTACACCGGCATCGAGGCGGTCTCCAACAACATCAATATGCTGGTGGAGCCGCGGGTGCGCACCGGCCACTGGACCATGTTCTACATGGCCACCTCGCTGGCCTTCACCGCCGGCGGCATCATCCTGCTCTACATGCTGTGGCATGCCGCGCCGGTGGAAGGACAGACGCTCAACGCGGTGGTGTTCCGTTCCATCCTCAATCACCTTCACTTCGGCAACGCGCATTTCGTGGATGCAACGCTGGTCATCGTGCTGGCGCTGGAAGCGGGACTGCTGGTGGTTGCGGCCAACACCGGCTTCCTTGGCGGCCCGGCGGTGATGGCTAACATGGCCGCCGACCGCTGGATGCCGCGCCTGTTCCGCCAGCTCTCCAGCCGCATGGTCACGCAGAACGGCGTGCTGCTGATGGGCATCGCCTCGATGCTGATTCTGCTCGCCACGCGCGGCGACGTGTCGGTGCTGGTGGTGCTCTACAGCATCAACGTGTTCCTGACTTTCTCGCTGTCGCTGTTCGGCCTAACGCGGCACTGGTGGGAGCAGCGGCTGTACATGAACGAGTGGCGCGGCAAGCTCGCCCTCTCCCTGCTCGGCCTGACCGTGACCGTCTTCATTCTGATGGTGACGCTGACCGAGAAATTCACCGCAGGCGGCTGGATGACCGTGCTCATCACCGGCGTCGTCATCGCGGTCTGCCTGGTGATCCGCCGCCATTACGACGCCACCCAGCGCCAGATGGACATCATCGACCAGCGCTACTCGCTGAAAATGACCTGGGACGACGAGGCCAAGTCGCCGCCGCTGGACCCGGCGAAACCCACCGCCATCCTGCTGGTCAGCAGCAATCGCGGCATGGGCATGCACATGCTGAACTGGGTGCTGAAGATGCTGCCGGGGCAGTACGGCAACTTCATCTTCGTCTCGGTCGGCGAGGTGGACAAGCAGAACTTCGACGGCGAGCGCACCATCCAGTCGCTGCAGACGCGCATCGAGAACTCGCTCAACTATTACAGCAGCTACTGCATCAGCAAGGGTCTGCCCTCGGCCTATTTCATGGCCTTCGGCGCCGACCCGTTCAGCGAACTCACCCAGCTCGTCAACAAGGTGCTCAAGGACTATCCGAAAGGCGTGTGCTTCGCCAGCAAGCTGATGTTCGAGAAGGACACGGTGTTCAACCGCGTCCTGCACAACCAAATGCCGATCGCGATGCAGCGCAGGCTGCATCTGGAAGGCCACCAGATGATCGTGGTGCCCATCGCGGTACCCGAAGCCGTGGCGGCGGCCGGCAGCGGCCCGCGCTACCCGATTACCTGATCATCTGATCAGGGCACGGCACCGGCGTCGAGACTGCCGCAGGCGGCCAGCAGCCTGAACGCGGTCACGGCGCGGTCGTGGAGGCTGCCGACCACGTTCACCTGCGCCGACAATAATTCGCGGTCGGCGTTGAGCAGGTCCAGCGTGGTGCGCGTGCCGACAGCCAGTTCCTTGCGTGTGCCATCCAGCGCCAGTTCCGCCGCCTGCTGCTGCGCCTGGTAGGCGCGGATCACTTCGTCCGACGCCTGCAGGCGCTCCCACTCCTGGGTCGCAGCCTCGGCGAAGGCCAGCCGCGTGTTTTCCGCCATCTCCCGCGCCTGGTCGGCGCGCGCCTGCGCTTCGGAAACGCGCGCCCGGATCATGCCGCCCTGGTAGATCGGCAGCGAGACCTTGAGCAGCACATTCCATTCGTTGAAGCGGTCGTAGCCGAATTCGGTATTGGCCTGCGAATTGACGTTGCCGTCCAGCGACACCTGCGGCATGCGCGCCGCGCCCGCCACGCCGATCTGCGCGTGCGCCACGCGCGCATCCGCCTGCGCCGCCAGCACCGCGGGCGCGTGCGCGGACTGCGCGAGCGCCTCGGCAAACGAAGCGGGAACCTGCGGCCGCGGCCAGCCATCCACCAGCGCAGCCGGTTCGGCGCCGGTGACGCGGCGGAAAGCCGCTTCGCTGACGTGCAGTTGCGCGATGGCGGTCTTGAGCCTGGCCTCGCCTTCCGCCAGACGCGCTGCGGACTGCGCGTCGTCGGTGTGCGTGGTCTCGCCCGCCGCGGTGCGCTTGAGGGTGTCGGAGTGCGCCTGATCCAGCGTGCGCACGTCGGCCTCCGACAAGGCGACCACGCCGCGGTCACGCAGCACGTCGAGATAGGCGCTGACCGCGCTGAGGATGATCTGGCTGCCGCTGTCGCGCAGGCTCTCGCGCGCACTGTCCATGCCGGACGCCGCTGCGTCCGCGCGCCCGCTGATCGCGCCGCCGGCGTACAGCGGCTGGCTCACGTCCAGGCTTTCGGTGTTCGGCCAGCGCGTGCCGGAAACCGGAAACGGCGCGGAAGTCCAGTAATTCGCGCGGCCGACGCTGGCGGCGGCGTTGACATTGGGCCGGTAGCCCGCAGTAGCCTGATCCGCGACGGCCTGCGAAGCATTCACCGCGTCGCCGCCGGCGAGCATGCGCGGATCGTGCCGGAGCGCGAGTTCCGCCGCTTCGCGCAGCGTCAATGCGTGCGCGGCGGCGCTGAACAGGAAGGCGGCGGGCAGGACTGCTGCAATAAATTTCTTCATGACTCGATTTTTCGATTCAGGCAACCGTGCAGAAATATCTGCACAGCATTGGCGACGTAGCGATCCAGTTCGCGGTCGTTCTTGAACGCGGGCAGTCCGAGCAGGGCGCGGCGCTGCGGATCGGCCTTAATCATCTCGGTGAAAATCACCGCCGAGCGTGCGGGGTCGGGGCAATGCAGCAGGCCCGCCTCATGCTGCAGGCGCAGGAAGTTGCTGAACGCGCGCGCGCCGCGCAGCTGGCCGGATTCGTAGATGCGTTCCGCCAATTCCGGGAAGCGCGCGATTTCGGCGAACAGCGTGCGGTGCATGGCCACGCGCTCCGGATCCATGAAGGTCTTGAGCAGGCGCTTGGCGAAGCGCGTCAGCGTCTGTTCGATGTCGCCGTCGAGCTTGTGCGGAACTTCCAGGGTCGCGACGAATTGGTCGCAGAGCGAGGCGATCATGTCGCCGAACAGTCCTTCCTTGCTGCCGAAATAGCTGTAGAGAGTGGCCTTGGAGCCGCCGACACGGCTAACCACGTCCTCGACGCTGGCGGTGGCATAGCCCTTCTCCAGGAAAATCTCGCGCGCAGCCAGCAGCAGCGCCTCTCTGCGCGCTTCGCCGCGCCGCGTGGAGGGCGTTTCCACCTTGCGCGTCGTATTGACTTTAGCCATGTCGCGGCCTCAGAATGAACTGTAACGTTCATTACAGTATCAGCCCGTGAGCGCTGATGCAAGGAGCCTCCGCGTCATGGCTGCACAGATCAAGAACCTGCGTCTGTTCATCATCGCCGCTGTCGTGCTGGCACTGGCCGGCGCCAGTGCGCGTTGGTGGATGCGCGGCCGCTTTTTCGAGTCCACCGACAACGCCTATGTGCGCGCCGACATCACCGTGATCACGCCGCGCGTCAGCGGCGAAGTGGTTTCCCTCAACGTGCAGAACAACCAGCCAGTGAAAACCGGCGATCTGCTGATGCAGATCGACCCGCGCGACTATCAGGCGCACCTTGCCAATGCGCGCGCCGTGGTTGCGGCCGGGGAAGCCTCGCTCGCAGGCAACGTGCAGCAGAAAGCCACGCAGGCCGCGATGATCGAGGAAGCACGCGCCACGCTGGCCGCGGCGCAGGCCGATGCAGCGCGAGCGCACAAGGACTGGCAGCGCGCCGACACGCTGGTGCGCGAGGGCGTGGCGACGCATCAGCGTCTGGACACGGCCACCGCCGCCTGGCGTGCGGCGCAGGCGGAAATCGCGCGCGCACAGGCCGGGGTGAAGGTCGCGATGCAGCAGTCGGTGACGCTGGACTCCGACCGCGAACGCCTGCAGGCGCAACTGGATGCGGCGAAGGCTTCCGAAAAACTGGCGGAACTCGATCTGGCTTCTACCGAAATGCGTGCGCCGGTCGATGGCGTGACTGGCGATCTCTCCGCGCGTGTTGGCGAGCGCGTCAACGCGGGTATCCGCCTGCTCTCGATCGTGCCGCTGAAGGCGGTTTACGTTGAGGCGAATTTCAAGGAAACGCAGATGACGCACATGACCGCCGGCCAGCAGACCGAGGTCACGATCGATGCTTTCCCGGGGCACACGCTCAAGGGCCATATCGACAGCCTCGCGCCGGCCAGCGGCGCGGAGTTTTCTCTGCTGCCGCCGGACAATGCCACCGGCAACTTCAACAAGATTGTGCAGCGCATGCCGGTGAAAATCCGCCTCGACGACCTCGGCGATCTCAGCGGCCGCCTGCGTCCGGGCATGTCGGTGGAAGTGGACGTGGATACGCGCACCGCGCCGAGGCTGGCGCACAACTAAGTGCGAGCCTTGTGAACGACGCCATCCTCACCGCCGGCTCCGGCCAGTTGCTCAATGACGACGAGCGCATCGCGCTGCGGCGGCGCGCGTGGCTGGGCTTCCTGTGCATGATCTTCGGCAACTTCATGGCGATCCTCGACATCCAGATCGTCGCCAGCTCGCTGAACGAGATCCAGGCAGGACTGTCGGCCAGCGCCGACGAAATCTCCTGGGTGCAGACCGCCTACCTGATCGCGGAAGTGATCGCGATCCCGTTGTCCGGTTACCTCTCGCGCATTCTGTCCACGCGAGTGTACTTCGTGATTTCCGCGATCGGCTTCACGCTGGCGTCGGTGGGCTGCGCGATGGCCTGGAGCATCAACTCCATGACCGTGTTCCGCGTGCTGCAAGGCTTTCTCGGCGGCGGCATGATCCCGACCACGCTTTCAGCTCTGTTCATCATGTTTCCGGAGCAGGACCGCCGCATCATGCCGCAGGTGCTGGTGGGCATGGTGTCCACGCTCGGCCCTACCATCGGCCCCACCGTCGGCGGCTACCTCACCGCCGCGCTGTCCTGGCACTGGCTGTTCCTGATCAACGTCGTGCCCGGCATCCTGGTCGCGCTGACGGTGTGGAACCTGGTAAACATCGACAAGCCGGACTGGACGCTGGCGCACACCATCGACAAGCTGGGTGTAACACTGATGGCGCTGTTCCTCGGCACCCTCGAATACGTGCTGGAAGAAGGCCCGCGCAAGGACTGGCTGAACGATCCGCTGCTCGCCGTGCTGGCCGCGATCAGCACCGTTGCCGGCCTCGCGTTTTTCTGGCGCGCCTTCACCAGCGCGAACCCAGTGCTGAACCTGCGCGTGTTTCACAACCGCAATTTCGCCATCGGCTGCACGGTCGCCTTCATGCTCGGCATCGGCCTCTACGGCATGATCTACCTGCTGCCGCTGTTCCTCGGCCGCGTGCGCGGTTTCGACTCGCTGCAGATTGGCCAGGTGATGATGGTCAGCGGCGCCGCGATGTTCCTGGCCGCGCCGCTGGCCGGGCGCCTCGCGCGCCACATGGACATGCGCCTGATGTTCGGACTGGGCCTGGTCACCGTCAGCTTCGGCGTGTGGATGAACTCGCGCATGACCGATGAAACCGGCTATGCGCAACTGTTTGTGCCGCAACTGCTGCGCGGCGCCGGCATGATCTTCTGCTACCTGCCGATGACCAACCTGAGCATGGGCACGCTGCGGCAGGATGAAATGAAGGACGCCAGCGGCCTCTTCAACCTCATGCGCAATCTCGGCGGCGCCATCGGCCTCGCGATCGTCGGCACGCTGATGCAGTGGCGCGAAGCCTTCCATTATTCGCACCTTGCCGAGTCGGTGAACATGAGCCGCGACATCGTGCGCGAAACCCTCAACGGCAGCGCGGCCTCGCTAGGCGTCGCGCTCGGCCCCGACGCCGGTCACCGCGCGGCGCTAAAGCTCATCACCATGCGCGTGGACTTGCAGGCGCTCACGCTGACCTTCAACGATATGTTCCTGCTGCTGGCCGTCGTGTTCTTCATCGGCTCGGCTGCGCCTTTCCTTTTGGAGAAACCGTCGGCAAACTCGCAGGCGGACGCGGCCGCGCACTAGGGCACTCCGGCGCCACCCGCTCCTGTGTTTTCAGGATCAGAACTGTTATTTAATATTGATTATATAAAATTATAATCAATATTTATTAACAGCGCCGGCTACCGCTGCCGCAAGAGCGGGTGAACAAAAGAGAAAGCAGAAATGGAACCGACAGCGGCAACCGCCATCCCCGCAAAAATCGTCGCCGAGTCCGCCGTGCTCGACCAGGTCTACATGGTATTTCCCAACGACCTCAACGCCGGCGACACCGTCTTCGGCGGCCTGATCATGGCGCAGATGGACCGCTACAGCGCGGTGGTTGCAGGGCGCCATGCCGGCGGCGTCACCGTCACCGTCGCGGTGGATGCGGTGCACTTCATCGCGCCCGCGCGGCGCGGCGACGTGCTGATTTTCAACGTCTGCGTGACTCGCGCCTGGGGCAGTTCCATGGAAATCGGCTGCCGCGTCGAAGCCGTCTTCACCGGCGGCGGCCCGCGCCGCCACATCCTCTCGGCCTATTCCACCTTCGTGGCGATGGACGGCAACGGCAAGCCGCGCCCGGTGCCGCCGCTGAAACCCACCGGTCCCGAAGAAATACGCCGCTACGAAGAAGCACAACTGCGCCGCGAACAACGGCTCAAGCACGCGCAGGAACTGGAACAGTTCCGCGAGAAAAACAGCCTGGGCTGAACTCTTGGACGCAAATCGCTGCGAGCGCTGGCCGGCTCAGTTGAAGGCTGATGAAAGCATCCGGCTGAAAGCATAGACCAGGGCGGCAACGATAACGAAATAGGTCACAACCGCCCCGGCGGTGAACGCGGCAGTAGTCTTCGCCCCGCTGATTTTTTCGTAGCGGATCTGCTCGATCCTGTCGTAAGGAATCCGCCAGTTCTTGTTGAGTTCGAGATCGTGCCCGACCAGCGACGCCGCTTCGATGGCGGTGATCTGCAGGTGATAGCTCATGCCGCCGTTGACGAAAACCGTCACCGTATTGCCGACTTTCAGCCTGTCATGAATCTCCTGCGGCGTCGGCGACTGCGCGACCTGCATCGTGGTGCAGCCCAGCAGGCTGGCGACCATGACCAGCAACACGAATCTTTGCAGCATGCGGTTTTCCCTTGTTGTTTTTTCCTGGCACAA
The DNA here is from genome assembly GCA_050740055.1 of Stenotrophobium sp. GTDB lineage: Bacteria > Pseudomonadota > Gammaproteobacteria > Nevskiales > Nevskiaceae > Stenotrophobium. The sequence continues at coordinate 2,781 of JBOICL010000142.1, read as the reverse complement.
GCATAGCTGACTTCTAATTCCGCGCGTCCGGCTGCCGGTCCGGATGCGCCGCCGCAAATGCCGGCAGTTCATTCAAGCGTTGCGCCAGCGCATGCAGGCGCGGAAATTTCGCGGTGTCGCAGCGATAGCGGCCGGCGTTGAACATCTGCGGCACCAGCACGCAGTCGGCCAGCGTCGGCGCCTCGCCGAACACGAATGCCGACAGCGGCGCATCGCGCAGTTCCTGCTCCAGCACCGAGAATCCGCGCTCGATCCAGTGCCGCACCCAGGCGTTTTTCTGCTCGTCGCTGAGCTTCAACTCGCGGCTCATGTAGGCCAGCGGGCCGGTGTTCTGCAGCGGCTGGATGTCGGCGGCGATCACCTGGCAAAACGCCCACATGCGCGCGCGGATGCGTGCATCGGCGGGAATCAGCGCGGGCTGCGGATAGCCCGCATCAAGATAATCCAGAATCGCCAGCGACTGGCCGATGCCAAAATCGCCATCCACCAGAAACGGCACGCGGCCCTGCGGATTGACCGCGAGATATTCCGGCAAATTCTGCTGCCCGCCATCCTTGACCAGCGATACCGGCAAGTAATCGTAGGGCAGGCCCTTGAGATTCAGCGCTATGCGCACGCGGTAGGAGGCGGAGGAACGCCAGTAGGAATAGAGCTTGAGCATAAGTGTTGAGTTCTGAGTGCCAAGTACTGTCTGCTGAGTATGGATGAAGCGGAAATCGGGAGCACTCAGTCCTTGGCACTCAGCACTTTTCCACCGCCTGCTCGATTGCGCCAAAAATTGAGCGCCCCTGCGCATCCAGCATCTCGATGCGCACGCGGTCGCCGAATTTCAGGAACGGCGTTTTCGGTGCGCCGGCAAGCAGCGTCTCCACCGTACGCAGTTCGGCGAGGCAGGAATAACCCAGCCCGCCCTCGGCTACCGGCCGGCCTGGGCCGCCGTCCGCACCGCGATTGGACACTGTGCCGCTGCCGACGATGCTGCCCGCGCACAGCGGCCGCGTCTTTGCCGCGTGGGCGATCAGCGTCGGGAAATTGAAAGTCATGTCCACGCCTGCGTTGGGTTTACCGAGCAGTTGCCCGTTGATCTGCGACAGCAGCGGCAGATGCACGCGCCCTTCCCGCCAGGCATCGCCGAGTTCGTCAGTCGTGACCGCCACCGGCGAGAAAGCCGATGAAGGCTTGGACTGGAAGAAACCAAAACCCTTCGCCAGTTCCGCCGGGATCAGCTTGCGCAGAGAGACATCGTTGACCAGCATCAGCAAGCGGAGCGCGCCACCCGCGTCTGCGGGCGCGGCACCCATGCGCACGTCGCCGGTGATTGCGGCGATTTCCGCTTCGAGATCGATGCCCCAGTCCTCGCTGGCCGCGCGGATCGCGCCCTGCGGATCGAGGAAGGTATCGCTGCCGCCCTGATACATCAGCGGATCGGTCCAAAAGCTCGCGGGCATCTCCGCCCCGCGCGCCTTGCGCACCAGTTCGACATGGTTGACATAGGCGGAACCATCCGCCCACTGATAGGCGCGCGGCAGCGGCGAGTGGCACTCGGCGGCGCTGAATTCCAGCGTGCCGGCGATACGGCCATCGTTGAGCTTGCCCGAGAGGTTTTGCAGTTCTGGCGCCAGCGCATCCCAGTCGTCCAGCGCAGCCTGCAAGGTGCGCGCGGCAGGCAGAAAAGCCGCGTGAGCCAGGTCGCGGCTGACCACCACCAGCCTGCCGTCGCGCGTGCCGTCTTTCAGCGTGGCGAGTTTCATGGCTTGCTTCCGCTCGTATTCCAGGACTGATGATATTCCGCCCATTCGATGCCTGCCGCTGCGGCGCTAACGTCCAGAGCGTCGCGTGCATCCAGCATCACCGCATATTCGTCGGTCGCGGGTTTGCTCTGCACGTGCATCTTCGTCAACGCCTTCGGGTGCGGGCCATGCGTGAAACCGCAGGGATGCAGCGTGATCATGCCGGGATGGATGTTGTCGCGGCTGAAGAAGTCGCCGGCGTGATAGAAAATCACTTCGTCGAAATCGTCGTTGTTGTGAAAGAACGGCACCTTGATCGCGCCCGGATCGGTCTCGAACGGGCGCGGTGCGAAAGTGCAGACGACGAAGCGGTTGGCGACAAAAGTGGTGTGCGCCGACGGCGGCAGGTGGTAGCGCGCGCTCATCAGCGGGCGGATGTCTTTCACGTTGATGCGCACGGGATGCAGCGAGCCGTGCCAGCCCAGTGCGTCAAGGGGATTGTACGGATAGGTGACGGTGGATAGCGCGTTGCGGCGCTTGATGACGACGCGCCATTCGCGCTTCATCGCCTCGCCGCGTTGCTGCGCACGGAAGCTCTCGTCCATCGCCGGAATATCCAGCATCGCCGGATCGAAAATCGCGTGCTCGCCGACCAGGCCCTTGTCCGGCAACTGGTAGCTGGAATTTGTCGCCTCAATCAGCAGCAGCGTGACCGCTGCGCCGCATTCCAGACGCCACATCGTTCCGCGCGGCAGCACGATGTAATCGCCTGCTGTAATTGACAGATGGCCGTAGTCGCAGAACAACTCGGCGGCACCCGCATGCACGAACAGCAACTCGTCACCGTCGGCGTTGCGCGCCAGATGATCCATGCTCTGCGCGCAAATCCACCAGCGGAAACGCAGATGCGCGTTGGACAGCAGTTCCTGCGCATCCCAGGGCGAGTTGCCCTCAGCGTGCAGCTTCGCGCAGTCAAAGGCGCGCGGTCGCAGCGGGCCTTCCCACTGGGTCCAGCCGGTCGGCGGGCGTGGATGAATCATGTGCGAGGCTG
>JBOICL010000141.1:0-2067 GCA_050740055.1 Stenotrophobium sp. | reverse complement strand
GTTGGCGCCGCAGCGTCCACAGGAAATGCGGCGCATGCGCTTCATCGGCTACTGGCTTACCAACCGCACAGCGCGCCGCACGGCGGGAGTGCTGCTGTGGCTGTATCAGCGGCTTGGGCTGCAATTCCTGTTGCGCCGCACGCGGCTGCTCGGTCATGGACCGCTGGCGCGGCTGGAATCGTTGCTGCCTGCCGTCACCCTGCCCTGGCGGCTGAGCGCTCGAAATCCAGTGCGGTTCGACAAGCTCACCGCGAACGGAAAATACCAAACAGAAACCGTTCGCCCTGAGCCTGTCGAAGGGCAATCGCAGCAACAGTCAAAAGTAGCGCTGTTCACCGGCTGCACCGGCGAACTCGCCGACCGGCAGACGCTGGAAGATGCGATACACGTGCTGAACCGCATCGGCGTCAGCGTGGAAGTCCCGCAAGCACAAGGCTGTTGCGGCGCACTGCACCAGCACGCCGGATTGAATGCCGAAGCCCGGAAACTGCTGGCAAACAACCTGCGGGCTTTCGACGATGACGGCATGCCCATCCTCAGTCCGGCCAGCGGCTGCGGCGCGACGCTGATGGAATATCCGCAGATTGCGGGCGTCGAATTCCGTGCAAGCACCGTCGCGTTTGCCGGACGTGTGCAGGACCTCAATGCTTTCCTGCTCGCGCACTGGCCGGCGAATCTGGCGCTCAAGCCGCTGCACGCGCGTGTTCTGGTACACACGCCCTGCACGCTGCGCAACGTCATGAAAAAAGCGGGTGCCGTGACCAGCCTACTGAAAAAAATTCCCGGCGTGGAAATTGCGGAATTGGACAAGACCGGAGGTTGCTGCGGCGCGGCGGGCAGCTACTTCATCACTCAGCCGCAAATGGCCGATGCGCTACTGGAAAAAAAACTGGCGGCTGCACGCGACCTTGCACCGGATTTCATCGTCAGCGCCAACATCGGCTGCTCACTGCACCTCGCGGCCGGCCTGCGCCGCGATGGCATCAAGGTGCCGGTGCTGCACCCTGTGAGCCTGCTGGCGCGTCAACTGGCTTGACTGGCGCTGCTGGCACTGCGGCAGCCGGGACTACCGCTGGAACCTGATTGGCCGGATGGTCGAGCACCGCTTCCATCCTGAGCAGCAGCAGTTGCGCCAGTTCGTTCTGGATGTACTGGCGCAGTTCCGCTTCTTCCGCATTGTTCGCCAGCAACTGCTGCGCATTGAAGATGTAGCTGCGCGAAGCCCGGAGCGTATCCGGCGGCACCAGAATCCTGTCGCCCTTGAAAACCTCGTAATTCACGGTTGTCAGCAACTGATATTCCAGCACCTTGCCGTCGGTGCCTATCGACAGCACCTGCCGGGTCTCGTTGAGATTCGACAGCCGGATCACCGCTTTCGCCGTGTCAGCGTGATCTGTCACAGTGCCGCCACGGCGCTGCAGCAGCGTGCGCAGCGAAACCTCCATCGGCGGTTCGGAAACCTGGTAGGGCGCGATCACCTCGATATAAACCGATTGCAGGGTTTCGGGCAGCGGGCGGCTGCCGGCAAGGTGAAAACCGGCGCAGGCGCTGAGCATTATTGGCAACAACGCAAGCAGGAGCCGCCGGATTTTGAAACATTTGGCGACAGTCCAAAGTTTCATACGACCAAGCTCACCAGCTTGCCCGGCACCACGATCTTCTTCTTGATCGCCTGTCCCGCAACGAATTTCTGCACGCCTGCTTCCGCCAGCGCCGCTTCGATGATCTGTTCTTGTGTCGCCGCGGCCGGCACTTGGATCTGCGCGCGCAGCTTGCCATTGACCTGCACCGCCAGCGTGATCTCCTCCGACACCAGCGCATCGGCTTCCGCCTCCGGCCAGCGTGCGTCGATCACGGGCTCGGCATGCCCCAGTTCGCGCCACAGCTCGTGGCAGATATGCGGCACGATCGGCGCAAGCACCGCCACCAGTCCGTCGAGCGCTTCCTGCATCGCGGCGCGGCCATTGGGTGTGCGGTCCTCGAACTTGTACAGCGCGTTGACCATCTCCATGGCAGCCGCGACAGCCGTGTTGTAGCTGTAGCGGCGGCCCACGTCATCGCCGAACT
>JBOICL010000140.1:0-1601 GCA_050740055.1 Stenotrophobium sp. | reverse complement strand
GCCTTGAGCTTGAGACCGTCCTTCATGCCGCCCGCGTGAACTTCCAGAATCTCGCGCGCGCTGGTGCCGATTGGCAATTCCCAGCAGCCCGGATTCTTCACGCGCCCTGAAACACCGTAGAGCTTGGTGCCGCCATCCTTAGACTTGCCCTGACTCAGGGCCTTGAACCACTCCGCGCCGTTATTGAGAATGTGCGGCACATTGCACAGGGTCTCGACATTGTTGACCACCGTCGGCCGGCCCCAGAGCCCGGAAATCTGTGGAAAAGGCGGCTTGGCGCGCGGGTTGGCGCGCTTGCCCTCGAGCGAATTGATCAGCGCGGTTTCTTCGCCGCAGATATAGCGCCCGGCACCGGTATGCACGTGTACGTCGTAGCTCCAGCCGCTGCCGAGGATATTCTTGCCCAGATAACCCGCGGCGCGGGCCTCGTCCAGGGCCGCATTGAGCCGGCTGGCGGCGACGACATATTCCCCGCGCAGGAAGATATACCCGGTGCAGGCCTGGATCGCGTAGCCGACCGCGATCATCGCCTCGACCAGTTGATGCGGGTCCTGTTCCATGAGCAGGCGATCCTTGAAGGTACCCGGCTCCATCTCGTCGGCATTGCAGACCAGGTACTTGGCCCCGGCATCCGGCCCCATGGGTACCAGGCTCCACTTCACGCCGGCCGGGAATCCCGCGCCGCCGCGGCCGCGCAGGTTGGCGTCCTTGACGCAGGACTGCACCGCCTGCGGCGTCAACTCCTTGATGCTCTTGCGCACGGAAACATAACCGCCCGCAGCTTCGTAGGCCTTGAGATCCAGCGGGCCGCGTACCGTATCGATATTGCGCGTCAGCGGCTTCGAGCCGCCGTCTTTCTGGACGGCGCTCACTTGTATGTCTCCAGTATCCGGTCGAGCCCCTGCGGCGTGACGTTGCCGTGCAGGTCGTCGTCGATCATCAGAGTGGCGCCGAGGTCGCAGGCGCCCAGGCAGCAGATCGGCAGCAGGGTGTAGCGGCCGTCCGCCGTGGTCTGGCCGTAGCGGATGCCCAGCTTTTGCTCCAGTCCAGCTTTCACTTCGTCATAGCCGGTGAGGAAACAGGAAATGCTGTCGCAGACTTTGATCACGTGGCGGCCCACCGGCTGCCGGAAAATCAGGTTGTAGAAAGTGGCAACGCCTTCCAGATCGGCGGCACTGATACCGATCGCGGCGGCGACCGGCTGAATCGCTCCATCCGGCACCCAGCCGCGATGTTTCTGCACGATCTTGAGCGCCTCGATGCTGGCCGCGCGGCCATCGGGATAGTGCGTCAACTCGTGCTCGATCTCATGCCGCTCGGCATCCGAGAGCACGAAGGACGCAGCCTTGCCGGGCTTCATCTTGCCCAGGTCGGCGAGTTTTATGACCTTATCTGTCGACATCGGCCATCACGAAGTCAATGCTGGCGATATAGGCGATCAGGTCCTGAATCATGCTGCCCTTGATCACCGAAGGAATCTGCTGCAAATGCGGGAACGATGGTGTGCGGATGCGCGTGCGATAGCTCATGGTGCTGCCGTCGCTGGTGAGGTAATAGCTGTTGATGCCCTTGGTCGCCTCGATCATCTGGCTGGACTCGCC
>JBOICL010000139.1:0-2024 GCA_050740055.1 Stenotrophobium sp. | reverse complement strand
ACCAGAAGGTGTGGGAAGAAGGCCCCTCGCCCGCACTCGATGCAGCCCAGCGCACGAAAATCGGTGAGACCGTCGCAGCCGCGATGCGCGAGCTGCAATATGTCGGCGTCGGCACCGTCGAATTCCTGTACGAGGATGGCGAGTTCTACTTCATCGAAATGAACACCCGCATCCAGGTCGAGCACCCCGTCACCGAGATGGTCACCAACACCGACCTGATCAAGGAGCAGATCCGCATTGCCGCGGGCCTGGGTCTGAAGAAACAGCAGAAGCACATCAAGCTGCGCGGCCACGCCATCGAATGCCGCATCAATGCCGAAAACCCGCGCAGCTTCGTGCCCTCGCCCGGCGAGATCAAGAAATATCACGCGCCCGGTGGGCCAGGCATCCGCCTCGATACACACATCTACGCCGGCTACAAGGTGCCGCCGCACTACGACTCGATGATCGGCAAGCTCATCGCCTACGGCTCCGACCGCAAGTCCGCCATCGCACGCATGCGTCAGGCGCTGTCGGAAATGGTCATCGAGGGCATCCAGACCAACATTCCCCTGCAGCGCCGTATCATGGACGATCCCGTGTTCCGCGAAGGCACGCACAACATCCACTACACCGAGCAGATGCTGGAGCAGTGGGAGACTGAATAGCGTTTCGCAAGTGATCTCAAGCTCACGTAAGCGGACTTTGTTCTTTGCGTAAGTCTGGCTGTGCCGACAATATCCTTTCGCGCTATTCTGTTTTGGCTAACTGCGGAAATGTCGGCACCGTACCCAAAAGTGGTAAGCGCTAGCCGTTTTCATGGTTCATTCCAAAGGGGGACTACATGAAAAGCATAATGATCGCGTTTTCGATAATACTGGTGACAACTCCAGTGCTGGCAAAGAAACCCTGCGAAGAGCTGAAGTCGGAAATTGCAGCCAAGATACAGGCCAAGGGTGTGAAGAACTACGCGCTTGAGATCGTGCCGGTGGCGGACGTGACGGATCAGAAAGTCGTCGGCGGCTGTGACGGCGGCACCAAGAAAATTATCTACAAGCGCGGTTGAATTCAGAACGCGTAGGGCGGGAAAGCGCAACGTATCCCACCCTATCGCGGCAAACGATGGCGTATTTAAACGCCCACAGCATGAAATCTGACTACTCGCCCGCGACACGGCGTTTTTTGCGAAGCAAAACGGGAGCGGGCGGCGGGGTACCGGCCTTCGCGCAGTCGCGGGCTTCGGGTGCCTCCCGCACCCATTGCCCTTCGAGCAAGCACCGTGTCGGCACCCGCTCTGGCTGTTCAGCACCTCAATAGTGTTTAATAATATTAACTATATGTTTAAATAGTTGATAGTTTATAACAACAATCGACCTGCCAAGTGCCAGGGCGGGTGACTGAAAATGCAGCTCCGTAGCGCCCGCCGCTGTCGAGTAGCTGAAACAGTCGCGCTTCACTTCTGGAAGCGTTTTTTCTGCCTCACTTTCTTCTTGACCTGTCGCGGCGTGAGGACGTTTTTCTTGTCCTTGAACGGGTTGTCGCCGGTCTTGAACAGCAGCGCCAGCGGCACGCCCTTGAGCTTGAATTCGGCGCGGAAGTGGTTGGCGAGATAGCGCTTGTAATGCGTCGGCAGCTTGTCGGTCTGGTTGCCATGGACGACGATCACCGGCGGGTTGTTGCCGCCCTGGTGCGCATAGCGCAGCTTGATGCGCCGCTGCATGATCGCCGGCGGCGGGTGCGCCTCTACCGCCCTTTCCAGCGAGCGCGTGAGCTCCGGCGTCGGCATCTCGCGCATGGTGGCGGCGTAGCAAAGCTGCACGTCGCGCATCAGTTCGCCCAGCCCGGAGCCCTGTTTCGCCGAGATGAAATGCAGCGGCGCGTAGTCGAGAAACGGCAGCTTGAGCGTGGTCTGGTAGCGCACCTTTTCGCGGTCCGCGTGATCCAGCCCGTCCCACTTGTTGACGGCGAGGATCATGGCGCGGCCGCGCTGCGCGACCAGGCCCATCAGGCGCGCGTCCTGCTCGCCGATGTCGTTCTGCGCATCG
>JBOICL010000138.1:0-1429 GCA_050740055.1 Stenotrophobium sp. | reverse complement strand
GGCGCTGCAGAGTCACGGCGGCGTTCACCGCCATCATCAGGTCGTCGGTTGCAACGTAGTCATCGGTCCCGGTGAAGCGCACGGCACTCTCCTGTGTAAGAAATCGCCAGCCTGCGGTCACCCGCTCAGCTGTTTCTCGTCATATTGATGAGATTATACATTGACTACTTATTAAAATAGTCAATATATAAAAACACATTCCACTCGCCTGAACAGCAGAGCGGGTGAACAGTTTACGGGAGTATCACCGGCGCGTCGGGCAGTTCGTTGCCCGCGTCGCGCGGACCGGCGGGGTAGCGCGCGAGGATGTCCGCGACCGCCTGCACGCCGGCGACCGAGCCGGTCTCGAACAGGCCCGCGCCGAAATGCTTTTCCATCTCGCGGCACACGGCATCCCACTCCCGCTGCGGCACATGGCCCTGCGCGACGCCGCGGTCGGCGACGATCTCCACCGCGCGGTCGGCCAGCAGCACGTAGATCAGCACGCCGTTGTTGTGCTCGGTGTTCCACACGCGCAGGTCGGAGAACACTTGTATGGCACGCTCGCGTGGCGTGAGTCCGTGCCAGATCGCCGAGGCATGCAGCGAAGCCTCGACCGCGAAACGGATCTCGCCGCCGTGCTGGCTCTCGCAGGTATGCACTGCGTTTTCGATGGCTTGGAGTTTCGCCTTCGGGAACGCGCGTCGCGCCACGAGATGGCCGGTGAATGCGTGCTTCAGCAAGCGCGAAAATGTGTTCATGTCTGTCTACCAGCCGCCCGATGCGCCGCCGCCACCAAAACCGCCGCCGCCACCGCTGAAGCCACCACCACCGCCACCGAACCCTCCCCCACCAAAACCACCGCCACCGAAGCCGCCGATCATGGGTAAACCGCCGGCCGCGCCGCTGTAAAGCGCCACGGCGGCGACGATGGCGAACACGCCGGCACCGACGGCGAGCGCGATGGAGCCGAGGATGAAGAACGCGGCGAGACCGGTGCCCGCGCCGACCAGCGCGGATGCGGGGCCGGTGCCGAATGCGCGGCGCAGCAGATGCCCCAGCGCGAACAGGATGAAGAAAGGCACCAGCAGCTTACCGATCAGGCTATTGCCGTCGCCATGCTGCTGCGCCGCGAGCCTTTGCGGCGGCGGCAGGGGCTCGCCCTGCACCACCGACATCATCTGATCGATACCGGCGTCGATGCCGCCGAAGAAATCACCCTGCTTGAAATGCGGCGCGATGATCTCGTTGATGATGCGATTGGCGATGGCGTCCGGCAGCGCGCCTTCGAGGCCGTAGCCGACTTCGATGCGCATCTGGTGATCGTTCTTGGCGATCAGCAACAGCGCGCCGTCGTCCACCTTCTTGCGACCTAGCTTCCACGCTTCCACCACGCGGATGCTGTACTGGTCGATGGTTTCCGGCTGGGTGGTCGGTACGATCAGAATGC
>JBOICL010000137.1:0-3130 GCA_050740055.1 Stenotrophobium sp. | reverse complement strand
ACGGTTGGCTTGATTCGCAATCGGTGAGTTGTGCGGCCGCGCCGGTGCAGATTTGCGCGCGTGAGTCGAAAGCCTCCGCGCCAGCGCAATGCTCACGCGCACAGATGGCTGCTTACGACAAGTTCGCAGCAGTCTGCGGCTTGCCAAACGACAGTGGCGGTCGCAGCGGCGGTATCACGGACGTGATTCCCGGCGGGCGTATCTGGACTGAGTGTCTGGATTCCACCGGAGCGATCAAATCCTGTGAGTCGGGTATGCGTATACGCATTCGGGTTTCGTGGAGCGAGCGCCAGTCTGCTGACGTGGGAGGTGCGGTACAGACGCAGGCCATCGACATGGTGATACAGCCATGAGCCTGCGGCATGGCCAATCCGGTCTGACGCTGATCGAGTTGATGATCGCGCTGGTTATCGGCTTGTTGATCATCGCGGGCGTTGGCGAAGTGTTCTTAGCCGGCCGCGCTTCCTATAGCGTGCAGCAGCGCCTGAGCGACCTGCAGGAAAACGGCCGCTTCGCTTTGCATTTCTTGCAGAGTGACATTCGCAGGGCGGGATATCCCAATAGCAACACAGGAATTGACGCGTTTAGTACGAAAACGCCTGCGGCCAGTTGTCCCCCGAAAGTGATAAGCGACTCATGGACCTGCGATGGCGGTGGCAATGCCCCAGACATGATCTCGATCAGTTATGAAGGAGGAAGGGATTGTCTAGGTCAGAAGGTGCCAGGCCTTGTGATCAACACTTACTACGTGGATGCCCCTAAAGATCGGCTCAAAGGACAAACATTCGGAAGCCTGATGTGCCATGGCAATGGTGGCCCGCGCGGACAGCCGCTGGTTTCGGGTATCGAGAACATGCAGATCCTCTACGGCGAAGATACCGATAGCAATGGCTATGCCAACCGCTATGTGCGCGCTGATGAAGTCTCCAACTGGGCCAATGTGGTGTCGGTGCGCATCGCCGTGCTGGCGAGCACGGTGGATGCCGTGGCCGGCGACGATCCCGGCGACAGCCGCACTTATCGACTGCTGGATGCGTCCGCTACGACGCCGCTGCCTGCGCGCGTTCGCGCCCGGGTTTTTCAGACCACCGTTGAAGTTCGCAATCGCACGCCATGATGAGAAAACCAACACGATTTCTAATTCGTCGCGCGCAGCGTGGCATGGCGCTCATGGTCGGGCTCATGTTGCTGCTGGTGCTGACGCTCCTCGGCATCGCCGCGATTCGCGGCACCACCACGGAAGAGCGCATGTCGGCCAATAGCCAGCAGCATGTCACGACCTTCCAGGCTACCGAGGCCGCGATCCGGCAGGTGATGGCGGAGGCGCGTGGGGATGGCGCCGACGGTCCGGAGCACATCCTGATTACCGCGCGCAAAAACGGCATCAGTCCAAAGGCCGAGGATATTCCCAAGCGCACGCCGGAGAGCGGCCACGGCATTACCGCGAAAGCCGGCGTGGTCTACACCGGCATGGCCGCCCGTCCGAATTCCAGTCTGGGCGATGGCGTCGGCATGGTGGACTTGCAGTTCACGATTGATGCTACGGGCAAACAGGCGGTCACCAATGCCAGCGCCCACCACCAGCAAGGGGTTTCGCGCCCCGGGCCGAAATAATCAAAGCAGGAACTAGAGAAGAAATGATCATGACGCGCAAAATATTCAGCGGGCTTGGTTCGCTCTCCGCGACTGCGCTGATGGTAGTAATCGCAGGTTTTTCGGTTCCGGCAACGGTGCGTGCGGATGACACGGAGGTGTTCTTTCCAGACAGCAACATCACGTCCGTTGGCACGATCCATCCGAACATTCTTTTCATCATAGATGACTCCGGGTCGATGAAGACGGTCGATGCCGGCGAGACGGATTCGCGCCTGGTGCGCGTGCAGACCGCGTTCAGAACGGTTATGGACGAGATCGGTGCGGACACGAATGTCGGGCTGATGCGCTTTTCCAACACTCAGGGCGGCCCTGTGCTCTTTCCGGTGTCGCCGGTGGAAAGCCTGATCAAGGATGTCGATCCAAGTTTCGCCAGGATCAACGAGGTCGCGGTCATTGCCGCGGGCCAGGGTTCCGAGGCGCAGCAGACCGGAACGGCGGTCGCGATCAATCCGTCGCCGATCTATTTCGGCAGCCCCAGCGTGAAGGATTTTACCGTCGCCCAGGAAGCCAAGCAGAACGGCACCGCAACCAATTGCAACGTGGGTTGCAGCAAAACAATTTCTGCCCCGCTGGAATTGATCAAGACCGACAGCGTGATAACCAACACCACAAGCCAGTGGGTGGGTTTGCGTTTTGCCAATATCGATCTGCCCACCGATTTTGTCGCCACCGATGCGCGCCTGGTATTCACGGCCTACACCAATGACGATGACCCGGTCGATCTGCGGATTTACGGGCACAAGAACAATCAGTCGGTACCGTTTTCGAGCAGTCCGAAATTTAATGTCGCTTCCAGCGACGCGGCGGGCACAACCGCCGCGCCCGCGAATACGGTGCCCAAGGGAAGTGCCCGCACGCCGACCACCGAAACGCGCGGCCTGGAAGTCGCGGGCTATATTCCGTGGAGCGATGTGCCGCCGGTGGATCAGGCCGATCTTTTCGCCAGCCCCAATCTCAGCGACCTGGTGAACGAGATCAAGAACTGCCGCACGGGAGCAACGCCCTGCGCGACCGATTGGAGCGTAACCGCATCGAACAACGCGCTCACGTTCATGATTACCGGCGATAACAGCCCCGGCAAAGGCCGCCGGCAAGCGCAATCGCTGAAGTCGGGCCCCGCGAATGCGTCGAAGCTACAGGTGGCCTATACCTCATCGGCCATGCCGGAGAAGGTGATCACCGGTCTGCGTTTTGCCAGCGTGCAGATTCCCAGGGGCGTGAAAATCACCGACGCTTTTCTCAATTTCCACCAGGATGCGCTGGGCGGCGCGGGCAACCTCAAGCTCCGGATCACGGTCGAGGCGTCGGATGACGCCGCTCCCTACGCCGCAACCGTCAACAACATCAGCGGGCGCGGTTACGCCGGTTCCGCTACGGCAAGCTGGCAGATGCCGGACTGGAACAGCCCGTTCGGCGTTCAGAACAGCAGCGCAGCCGATATCAAGGCGCTGCTCAACCAGATCACCGGCCGCGC
>JBOICL010000136.1:0-17033 GCA_050740055.1 Stenotrophobium sp. | reverse complement strand
CCCGGCTGATGAAGCTGATCGGCCGCGACGGTATCGCCATCATCTCCTCGTCGCGCGAAGTGGTGCGTGCGCGTGATACGCATTACAAGTTCCGCCAGGACAGCGATTTCAACTACCTGACCGGCTTTGGCGAGCCGGATGCCATTGCCGTGCTCGCGCCCGGTCGCAAGGAGGGCGCGTTCGTGCTGTTCGTGCGCGAGCGCAATCCCGAGCGCGAAATCTGGGATGGCCGCCGCGCAGGGCCGCAAGGCGCCGTGCGCGACTATGCGGCGAACCAGGCTTTCGGCATCGACGAGTTCGAGCAGCAGTTGCCGAAGCTGCTGGCCGGCCGCGACCGTGTGCATTTCACCCTGGGCGAGCATCCGGAACTGGATCGCCGCATCTCCGCCTGCGTGCGCCAGATCCGCGAGGTCTCGCGCCGCGGCGCTGCGGCGCCGACTGAGTTCGTGGCGCTGGAAACCAGTCTGCACGAAATGCGGCTGTTCAAGTCCGCCGCCGAGGTAGTGCTGCTGGCCAGGGCCTGCGAATACAGCGCCGAAGCGCATTGCCATGCGATGCGTTTTACCGAGCCGGGCCTCTACGAATGGCAGGTCGGCGCGGAGATTCACCATCACTTCGCGAGGCACGAGATGGAATGCGGTTACGGTTCCATCATTGGTGGCGGCGACAACGCCTGCATCCTGCACTACGTTGAGAACAACCAGATGCTCAAGAACGGCGACCTGCTGCTGATCGACGCCGGCGGCGAGTTGCAGGGCTATACCGCGGACATCACCCGCACGTTTCCGGTCAACGGCAAATTCAGCGCCGCGCAGAAAGCGGTGTACGAGGTCGTGCTGGAAGCCAACCAGCAGGCGATCAAGACGCTCAAGGTCGGCGTTTCCGTGGGCAAGCCGCATGAAGTGGCGACGCAGATACTCACCGAGGGCCTGGTCGATCTCGGCCTGCTCAAGGGCAATCAGAAAGACCTGATCAAGCGCGACCAGCAGAAGCAGTTCTTCATGCACGGCACCGGTCACTGGCTGGGCATGGACGTGCACGATGTCGGCCGTTACAAGATCGACGGCGAGTACCGCAGGTTCGAGGCGGGCATGGTGATGACCGTCGAACCGGGTCTCTACATTGCGCCGGGCAGCAAGGGCGTCGATGAGAAATACTGGGGCATCGGCATCCGCATCGAGGACGATATTCTGATCACCGGCAAGGCACCGCGCGTGCTGACCAGCGGTGTGCCGAAGACGGTGAAGGACATCGAATCGCTGATGAAAGCATGACGCCTCAATTTATTTTCTCCTCGCCTCCTTCAGGGAGAGGGCATAAGCAGTGCTTGCGCGGGTGAGGGGGTAGCATGGCCAGCGCACCCCTCACCCCGACCCTCTCCACTGGAGGGGAGAGGGAAGATTTGTATGATGTCTGCATCATCGGCGGCGGCTTGGTCGGCGCCAGCCTCGCGGTCGCGCTGGCACCGCTGTCCCTGCGCGTCGCCCTGATCGAGGCCTCAGCGCCGCCACAGGGTGGCGCGAGCTGGGACGAGCGCTGCATCGCCATCAACGATGCCAGTCATCGCATCTTCGCGTTGCTGGAAGTGTGGCCGGAGTTGCTGCCATTCGCGGCGCCGATCACCTCCACGCATATCTCGGAACGCGGCCGCTTTGGCGTAGCGCGCTTCAAGGCCGGCGATGCGGGCATGGCTGCGCTGGGCTACAACATTCCCATCCGCGTGGTCGGCCAGGTGCTGTGGAAAAAGCTGCATGAAACCCGCACGACGGTTATCTGTCCCGCCCGGCTGGAAAGTATGGATGCGGGTGAGGATGCCGTGTCGCTCAAACTGGCTTCCGGTTCAAGTGGGTATAGCGGAGAAGAAAAAATTTTATCAGCGAAGCTGGTCATTGCCGCCGACGGTGCGAAGTCCGGCGTACGCAAGTTTCTTTCCATAGCCGTGCAAACGCGCGATTACCGCCAGTCCGCCATCGTCACGGCGGTGCGCGTCTCGCGCCCGCACGCGGGCGTGGCCTACGAGCGCTTCACGCCGGATGGGCCGTTCGCGATCCTGCCAAAACCTGACGATGCCTGCTCTCTGGTCTGGACGGTGGCGAGCGATCAGGTGGAAGCCATGCTGGCGTGGCCGGATGCCGAATTCCTTGCACGTGCGCAGGATATGTTCGGCGAGCGCCTCGGCGTGTTCCGCGAACTGGGCCGCCGCAACGCGCATCCGCTGACGCGCGTGATGAGCGAAAAACTCAGCGCACCTCGCACCCTGTTCGTGGGCAATGCTGCGCAGGCGCTGCACCCGGTTGCGGCGCAGGGTTTCAACCTGGGGCTGCGCGATGTCGCCATGGCCGCAGAAGTGCTGGCGCAGGCTGCCGATCCCGGCGCCGCCGAAGTGCTGGCCGAATACGTGCGCCGCCGGGACGGCGACCGCGAGCGCATGGCGGACTTCACCGACCGACTGGTGCGCACCTTCTCCAACCGCGTGCCGGGTCTGGCGGCGTTGCGCCATCTCGGCCTGCTGGCGCTGGACCTCACGCCGCCGCTGAAGGAGCGCGTGATGCGGCAGAGTCTCGGCTACGCCGGTGTGACTCCGGCGCTGGCGCGCGGCACGGCGCTGCGTCCGCGATGAGCGCGACGGAAATCAAACATGATGTGGTCGTTGTTGGCGGTGGCATCCCCGGCGCCACGCTGGCGCTGGCCCTACGGCGTGCCGGGCTCGACGCGGCGCTGGTCGAGTCCGGCGCAGGGCCGGCCGCGTATGACGCGCGCGACTACGATCTGCGTGTTTACGCCATTTCCGCGGCGTCCGCAGCCCTGCTGGAATCCGTCGGCGCCTGGCAAGGCATCGCGGAAACGCGCATCAGTCCCTACCAGTGCATGCGTGTGTGGGACCGGGAACCTTCGCATGCGCTGGTATTCGATGCGGCTGCCTCCGGCGTGGAACGTCTGGGCTACATCATCGAGAACAGCCTGATCCTCGATGTCCTGTGGCGCACGCTCGGCGAGGAGGCGGTTTACCGCCAGGCACGGATCACGGCCTGCCAGCTGGACGACGACGCGGCGCAGCTCGAACTGGCCGATGGCCGTGTCATCGGCGCGCGCCTGGTGGTGGCGGCCGATGGCGCGGAGTCGCAGCTGCGCGAGTGGGCCGGCATCGATTGCGTGCGCTGGGATTATCCGCAGCGCGCCGTGGTCTGCCATGTGACGACCGAAAAGCCGCATCGCGGCACGGCGTTTCAGCGCTTCCTGCCCGAAGGCCCGCTGGCCTTCCTGCCGCTGGCCGACGGGCGTTCATCCATCGTCTGGTCGTCGCGCACTGCGGACGAACTGTTGGCGCTGGACGAAAGCGGATTCCGTGAGCGGCTCGCCGCCGCCGTGCAGTTCGAACTGGGCGCGGTGCTCGATTGCACGCGCCGCGTCGCCTACCCGCTGCGACTGCTGCACGCGCGCGAATACGTGCGGCCGCGCTTGGCGCTGATCGGCGACGCCGCTCACGTGGTGCATCCGCTGGCGGGGCAGGGCGTGAACCTGGGCCTGGCGGACGGCGCGGTGCTGGCGCGCGAAATCATCGCCGCGCTAGTCGAGGGACGTGACCCAGGCAGCCTGCGCCTGCTCAGGCGCTACGAGCGTGCGCGCATGGCGGACAATCTCGACATGCTGGCCGTGACCGACGGCCTCAACCGCGCTTTCGGCCTGCGTGCCGCCGGCTGGGACGGCCTGCGCAACTTCGGTATCGACGCCGTCAACCATCTCGGCCCGCTCAAACAGTTGCTGGCGCGGCGGGCGATGGGATTTTGAAGTGGCAAGGCGCGTGTGGCGAAGACGGATTCGCAGTCGCGATGGGGAAGCGCTAGGTTTGTGAATCTCGTCCGCTCATGCAAAATCGGCAGTACTTTCTGTTATTAAATAATTACTTATAATTAAATAATTCAATTTTATTAAACAAAACAGAGACGATTCAGTGACCGAGCGGATGAGGCGCCCGATGCAGTTGCAATCGACCGGAACGGGCCGAGCTTCCAGCCCGCAGGCTTAGCGGTTAAGATGCCCGCCGGCATCAAACTTCGCGGGAGAGACCGGGTTTCAGCCCCGGCGCCGAAGGCGCAAATCCGCCCGGAATCGCTCAGGCAAAAGGATCGCGAAGGTGGGCCGACTCTGGAGAGTTGCCGCGTGTGCGGCACACCGATGGGGCATGGCTTTTTTCCCGGCCTAATCTCTCAGGTACCCAAGACAGAGGGGCGGTTTTCGCAAACCATTTCTTGACGCGGGAACCGCATGCTCAAAAAAACCGCTTTGCATGCCGAGCACCAGAAACTCGGCGCCCGGCTGGTGGACTTCGCCGGCTGGGAAATGCCGATCCAGTACCAGTCCCAGCTCGACGAGCACCATGCCGTGCGACAGGGCGCGGGCATGTTCGATGTCGCGCACATGTCGGCGGTCGATCTGCACGGTGCGCGCACGCGCGAATTCCTGCGCAGGTTGCTGGCCAACGATGTGGCCAAGCTCACCACGCCGGGCAAAGCCCTGTATTCGTGCATGCTGCGCGAGGACGGCGGCATCATCGATGACCTCATTGTTTATTTCTTGCGCGAGGACTGGTTCCGTCTCGTGGTCAACGCGGGCACCACGGAAAAAGATCTGGCGTGGATACGCCGGCACGCCGCCGCTTACGGTGTGGAGGTGAGGCATCGCAGCGACCTCGGCATCCTCGCTGTGCAGGGGCCGCTTGCGCGCGAGAAAGTTTGCGCACTATTGCCTTCCGCACTGGCGGACCAGGCAAGGGCGCTGACTCCCTTCAGTGCCACTTGGGACGGCGAACAGTTCATCGGGCGCACCGGCTACACCGGCGAGGATGGTTTCGAGCTGATCCTGCCGCAGGCCGGTCTCGTCGCGATCTGGCAGAAGCTGCTCGCCGCCGATGTGAAACCCTGCGGCCTCGGTGCGCGCGACACGCTGCGCCTGGAAGCGGGCATGAATCTCTACGGTCAGGACATGGACGAGTCCACGCATCCGCTGGAATCCGGCCTCGGCTGGACCATTGCATGGGAACCGCAAGACCGTGACTTCATCGGCCGCAAGGCGCTCGAGACGCAGCGCGGCAGGAGCGCGCGCAAGTTCGTGGCGCTGGTGCTGGAAGGCCGCGGTGTGGTGCGTGCGCACATGAAAGCCCGTTTTGCCAACGGCGCGCAGGGCGAAACCACCAGCGGCGGCTTCGCGCCGACCATGAAAAACTCCATCGCCTTCGCACGTGTCGAGGCGAAGGCCGAAGGCAGTTGCGAGGTCGAAATCCGCGGACAGTGGGTGGCGGCAAAAGTGGTCAAGCCACCGTTTGTCCGCAATGGCAAGATTCTGGTTTAAACATTCTGGAGACATTCCGATGAGCAATATTCCGGCAGATCTGAAATACGTCAAAAGCCACGAGTGGGTGAAGAAGCTGGCCGACGGCAACGTGCTGATCGGCATCACCGACCACGCCCAGCACGCGCTCGGCGATCTCGTGTTCGTCGAAGTGCCCAAGGCCGGGCGCAAGCTCGCGGCCAACGAAGCCTGCGCGGTGGTGGAGTCGGTCAAGGCCGCATCGGATGTCTACGCGCCCATCGCCGGCGAAGTACTGGAAGGCAATGCAGCGCTGGCCAATGCGCCGGAAACCCTCAACAGCGATCCCTACGGCGCGGGCTGGATGTGGAAGCTCAAACCCGCCATTGCCGCCGATCTGGACAAGTTGCTGGATGCCGCCGGCTACCAGAAAGTCGTTGACGAACAGAGCTGAGATCACGCATGCCGTTCATTCCGCATACGCAGACCGATGTACGCGACATGCTCGCGGCGATCGGCGCGAGCAAGATCGATGATCTGTTCGACGAGATTCCCGCCGAGTTGCGCAGTGGCAGACTGGAGAAGATTCCCGAAGGCCTGCCGGAGATGGAAGTGTCCGCGCTGCTGCGCGAGCGTGCCTGCCAGGATGGCGCGCCGCTCAACTTCATCGGCGCTGGCGCCTACGAGCATCACATTCCGGCCGCAGTTTGGGAGATCACCACGCGCGGCGAGTTCTACTCCGCCTACACGCCCTACCAGGCCGAGGCCAGCCAGGGCACGCTGCAGGTGCTCTACGAATTCCAGAGCATGATGACCGCGCTCACCGGCATGGAAGTGTCGAACGCCTCGATGTACGACGGTGCATCGGCGCTGGGCGAGGCACTGCTCATGGCCCTGCGCGCGAACAAAAAGAACGGCTCCGGCAAAGTGCTGATGCCCAGCGCCGTGCACCCGTTCTACCGCGAAACCGCGCACAACATCACGCACGCACAGGGCATCGTGCAGCAGCCGCTGGTCTACTGCGCCGAGAGCGGCCGCACGATGGCGGAGCAGTTGAAGCCCTACGAAGGGCAGGACATTACTGCGCTGGTGATCCAGCAGCCGAACTTTTTCGGCGTGATGGAAGAGGTCGATGCGCTGACCGACTGGGCGCACGCGCAAGGTGCGCTGGTCGTCGCGGTGGTCAATCCGGTTTCGCTGGCGCTGCTCAAACCACCAGGACAATGGGGGCAGAGCGGTGCCGACATCGTCTGCGGCGAAGGCCAGCCGATGGGCGCGCCGCTGGCGTCGGGCGGCCCGTATTTCGGTTTCCTCACTACCAAGATGGAATTCGTGCGTCAGATGCCGGGGCGCATCGTCGGCCGCACGGTGGACATGGACGGCAAGCCCGGCTTTACGCTCACACTCCAGGCCCGCGAGCAGCACATCCGCCGCTCCAAGGCGACCTCGAATATCTGCACCAACCAGGGGCTGCTGGTGACGGCGGCGACTATCCATATGTCGCTGCTCGGCCCGGAAGGGCTGGCGCGCGTGGCGTCGGCGAGCATGGCGAATCTGAAAAAACTGACCGCGGCGCTGTCACAAGTGCCTGGCGTGAGCGCGGCATTTAATGGCGCGCACTTTCACGAGGCAGTGATCCGGTTGCCCAGACCGGCCGCGCCGGTGCTGGCGAAACTGGCGGAGCAGGGGATACTGGGCGGGTTCGATCTGTCGCGCCATTATCCCGAACTCGGCAACGCGATTCTGGTGTGCGCGACGGAAACCAAGACGGATGTCCATATTGCCCGCTACGCGGATGCCCTGCGCCGGGCTCTGACGGCATAAACTCTAACAACGCTACAAAGGAGGATGACGATGGCTACGATTACCCTGCACGGCAATCCAGTGGAAACCAGCGGCGAGCTGCCGAAAAAAGGCAGCCCCGCGCCGGGTTTCCGCCTGGTGAACGCCGAGCTCAAGGATGTTTCTCTGCACGATTACGCCGGCAAGAAAAAAGTGCTGAACATTTTTCCGTCCATCGACACGCCGACCTGCGCCACCTCGGTGCGCAAGTTCAACGAGAAGGCGTCGAAGCTCAAGGACGCGGTAGTGCTGTGCATTTCCGCCGACCTGCCGTTCGCGCAGAAGCGTTTCTGCGGCGCTGAAGGGCTGAGCAATGTCGTCAACCTCTCGCTGATGCGCGGCCACAGCTTCGCCAAGGACTACGGCGTGCTGATCGAAACCAGCCCGCTGGCCGGACTCACCGCACGTGCGGTCGTGGTACTCGACGCCGGCAACAACGTCGTGCATACCGAACTGGTCAAGGAAATCGCCGACGAGCCCAACTACGAAGCGGCGCTGAAGGCGCTGGCCTGAGATTCGAGACGATGAGTGACCATCTGATGGTTGAAGTGTCGGCCGCGGGACGCACCGCCACCGCACAGATGCCTGGTGTGGCGGTGGATGTTTCGGGCATTCCGGAAAATCTGCGCCGCCGGGACAGGCCGCTACTGCCGGAGGTTTCCGAGCTGCAGGCGGTGCGTCATTTCACGCGCCTGTCGCAGAAGAATTTCTCCATCGACACGCACTTCTACCCGCTGGGCTCGTGCACGATGAAGTACAACCCGCGCGCCTGCAACACGCTGGCGATGCTGCCGGAATTCCTCGCACGCCATCCGCTGGCGCCTGACACGCACAGCCAGGGTTTCCTCGCCTGCATGTATGACCTGCAGGAGATTCTCAAGGAAGTGACCGGCATGGCCGGCGTGTCGCTGACGCCGATGGCCGGTGCGCAGGGCGAGTTTGCCGGCGTGGCGATGATGCGCGCCTATCACCGCGCGCGCGGCGACGAAGCGCGCACCGAGATCCTCGTGCCCGACGCCGCGCACGGCACCAATCCCGCGACCGCCACGAAGTGTGGCTGCACCGTGCGCGAAATTCCCACCGACGATCATGGCGACGTGGACATCGAGGCGCTGAAGGCCGCGGTCGGCCCGCGCACCGCCGGCATCATGCTGACCAATCCGTCCACCTTCGGCGTGTTCGAGCGCAACATCAAGCAGATCGCCGGCATCGTGCACCAGGCCGGCGGCCTGCTGTACTACGACGGCGCGAATCTCAACGCCATTCTCGGCAAGGTGCGGCCCGGCGACATGGGCTTCGACGTGATCCACATGAATCTGCACAAGACCTTCTCCACGCCGCACGGCGGCGGCGGGCCGGGCGCGGGTGCAGTGGGCGTGAGCGAACGGCTCAAGCCATTTATGCCGATTCCCGTCGTCGGCAGGACTGATGCGCCCGCGTCTCCCGTCTCTCGTCTCCCGTTTCCCGTTTACCGCTGGCTCGACGAGCGCGATCTTCCGCAGAGCATCGGCCGGCTGTCCGCGTTCATGGGCAATGCCGGTGTGCTGCTGCGCGCCTACATCTACGCGCGCCTGCTGGGGCGCGAGGGCATGCACCGCGTTGCCGAGTTCGCCACGCTTAACGCCAATTACCTGGCGAGCCGGCTCAAGGAAAAGGGTTTCGACCTGGCGTTTCCCGCGCGGCGCGCCAGCCACGAGTTCATCATCACGCTCAAGCGCCAGAAGCAGGAGATCGAACTCACCGCCACCGACGTGGCCAAGCGCCTGCTCGACTACGGCTACCACGCGCCGACGGTCTACTTCCCGCTGCTGGTGCCTGAGTGCCTGCTGATCGAGCCGACCGAAACCGAGGACAAGGCTACGCTGGATGCCTTCATCGACGCGCTATGCGCGATCTGGGACGAGGCGAAAAAAGACATCGCCTACGTCAAGGGCGCGCCCTACACGATGCCGGTGCGCCGTCTGGACGACGTGCGCGCGGCGCGTCAGCTCGACCTGCGCTATCAGCGGAAGTCCGCCTGAGTCTTGCAGGAGCCGAAGCGCTTTCTGCGCCACCCGCTCTCCAGCTTGAGTGAACTTCTGTCGTTATTATTTAGTGAATAAAGTAAAAATTATTTTATATATTATAACATCATTGCGCTGCATCGAGGCAAGAGCGGGTGCGCATAGAATGACGCCGTTCGCCTCGGATTCAGCCATCACGGAGCAAGAATGTCTGCATTGATTTGTGGTTCCTTCGCCTACGACACCATCATGGTGTTCCCCGGCCAGTTCAAGAACGAGATACTGCCGGACAAGGTGCACATCCTGAATGTGGCCTTCCTGGTGCCGCAGTTGCGCCGCGAGTTCGGCGGCACCGCCGGCAACATCGCCTACAACCTGCACATGCTCGGCGGCGAGGCGCTGCCGATGGGCACCGCGGGCAATGATTTCGACCGCTACACGGCCTGGCTGGACAAGAACGGCATCGCGCGCCAGCACATCAAGCTGGTGCCGGACAGCTACACCGCGCAGGCCTATATCACCACTGACCTGGACGACAACCAGATCACCGCCTTCCATCCGGGGGCGATGAATTTCGCGCACACGCAGGACATCGTCACCAAGGGCGTGAAGGTCGGCACGGTTTCTCCCGATGGCCGCGACGGCATGCTGTTGCATGCGAAACAATTTGCTGAAGCCGGCATTCCCTTCCTGTTCGATCCGGGGCAGGGACTGCCGATGTTCAACGGCGGCGAGCTCAAGGACTTCGTCGAGAAGGCCAGTTATCTCGCCGTCAACGACTACGAGTCGGAAGTGCTGATGGATCGCACCGGCTGGTCGCTGAAGCAGCTCGCTGAACGGCTCGATGCGCTGATCGTGACCCATGGCGGCAAGGGCTCGCACATTCATGTGAAGGGCAAGGTGCACCACATCCCCTGCGCCAAGGCGGATGCGCTGGCCGATCCTACCGGCTGCGGCGATGCCTTCCGCGGTGGCCTGCTCTACGGCCTGCTTGCGGGCATGGACTGGGAAACCACCGGCCGCATCGGCTCGCTGATGGGCGCGATCAACATCGGCCGCCCCGGCACGCAGAACCACAGCATCACGCCGGAGCAGTTCCGCGCGCGCTTCAAGAGCGAATTCCGCTACGACCTGGCGTAAACGCCGTCACGCCATGCCGCAGACCGGGCATGAGCCATCAAGGAAACACCGTGCTCACCATCAAGCTCAAGGCCCACGAAGAACGCCGCCTGCGCGCAGGCCACCTGTGGGCGTTTTCCAACGAAATCGACACCACCGAGGGTTTCCGCGCGCTGACGCCCGGCAGCCTGTGCCGCGTCATGGATTCGCGCAACAAGCCGCTGGGCGTGGGCTACATCAATCCGCGTGCGCTGCTGTCGGTGCGCATGCTCACCAGCAACGCCAATGCCACGATCGACGTGAACTGGTTCGTGCGCCGCATCGAGTCGGCGCTGGCGCTGCGTGAACGCATTTATCCCGGTCCGTTCTACCGGCTGATCTACGGCGAGGGCGATGGTCTGCCGGGGCTGGTGGTGGACCGCTACGGCGATGTGCTCGTGGCGCAGCTCAGCACCGCCGGCATGGAAAGCCTCAAGCCGGCTCTGGTCGAGGCGCTGCAACAGGTGCTGAAGCCGCGCGGCATCCTGTTCCGCAACGACGTCGGCATGCGCGAACTGGAAGGGCTTACCGAATATGCCGAGGAAATCGGCACGGTGCCGGATACGGTCGAGATCGACGAGGGCGGCGTGCGCTTCGCCATTCCGCTCAAAACCGGACAGAAAACCGGCTGGTTCTACGACCAGCGCGACAACCGTGATCGCCTCGCACGCTACGTGCGTGGTACCCGCGTGCTGGACGTGTTCAGTTACATCGGCGGCTGGGCGCTGCGCGCGGCCAAGCTCGGTGCAAAAAGCGTGAGCTGCGTGGACAGTTCCGCGCCGGCGCTGGAAGCCGCCGCGCATAACGCTCAACTCAACGGCATGGAACTCGAAGCGATCAAGGGCCAGGCGCTCGACACGCTCAAATCATTGCGCGATCAGCAGTGCCAGTTCGACGTGGTGATCGTGGATCCGCCGGCCCTGATCAAGCGCAAGAAGGACGCGGAGGCGGGCCTGGAGCATTACGCAGCGCTGAACCGCGCGGCGATGCACCTGCTGGCGCCCAATGGCGTGTTGGTAGCCTGTTCCTGTTCGCATCATCTCGATGCGGAGCAGTTGCAGCGCATTCTGCTGCGGGAATCACGCACCACCAACCGGCGTTTACAGATCCTGGAACAGGGCGGGCAGGGGCCGGATCATCCGGTGCATCCTGCGATACCGGAGACGCGCTACCTGAAGGCGTTTTACTGCCGCGTCGTCTGATGGCCCCGCCGCTCCTGCACATCCATGTGCCCGCGGCATACAGGGCGTCCTGCCCACAAAAAACGGCGCTGGTCCGAAGACCAGCGCCGTGTGCAACTCAGTAAGCCGGGGGCTTACTTGGCCGGCGCGGCTTCGGCCGGAGCGGCTTCAGCGGCGGCCTTCTTGGCCTTGTGGTGGTGCTTCTTGGCGTGGTGCTTCTTCATCTTGTGCTCAGGCTTGGCAGCTTCAGCCGGGGCAGCGGCAGCCGGGGCGGCTTCAGCGGCCGGGGCAGCGGCGGCCGGAGCAGCGTCGGCAGCGAAAGCGGGAGCAGCGATCAGAGCAGCGGCGAGGATGCTCAGGGCGGTAACAGTGCGATTCATTTTAAAACTCCGTTAGGTTGATGCCCGATAATGTCCGGGTAACTTATTATTACGCGCCGCCGGGCTTTTTACATTCAGTTTGTTCAGCTTGCGTTCAGTTTCGCTGCGGCCCCGAATCTGTTTCTAACCAGTACATAAACCACATCATGTATTTCCACCCCGATTTCAACCCCATCGCCCTGCGCCTGGGTCCGCTGGCCATACACTGGTATGGCCTCATGTACCTACTCGGTTTCTGGGGCGCTTGGTATGCCGGCATCCGCCGCGCGCGCCTGCCGCACATCGGCTGGCCCAGGGAGCGCGTAGGCGACTTGCTGTTTTACGCCGTCATGGGCGTCATTTTGGGCGGTCGCATCGGCTACACCTTCTTTTACAATTTCGACGCACAGGGGCATCTGATTTTCTTGCACGATCCTCTGGTGATTTTCCGCATCTGGGAAGGCGGCATGTCCTTTCACGGCGGACTGATCGGCGTCATCGTTTCCTTCATGGTATTCGCGCGCCACCATCACCTGAACGTTTTCGAGATCGCCGACTTCGCCGCGCCGCTGGTGCCGATCGGCCTGTTTACCGGGCGCATCGGCAATTTCATCAACGGCGAACTCTGGGGCGCGCCGACTACGCTGCCCTGGGGCATGGTGTTCAGAAACGCAGGGCCGCTGCCGCGCCATCCAAGCATGCTCTACGAGGCCGCGCTGGAAGGTCTGGTGCTGTTCTGCATCCTGATCTGGTTCGGCGCAAAACCGCGCCCGCGTATGGCGGTATCGGGACTGTTCCTGATCGGTTATGCAACGTTCCGTTCGCTGGTCGAATTCGTGCGCGTGCCGGACGTGCAACTCGGCTACCTGGCCTGGGGCTGGGTAACGATGGGGCAGATTCTGTGCCTGCCGATGTTCATCGCCGGGTTCACCCTGCTGGGCCTGGCTTACTCCCGAAAGACCGCTGCGTCGGTCTGAAAAATCATGCGCCAATATCTCGACCTGATGCGTCACGTGCTGGATCACGGCACGCCAAAATCCGACCGCACCGGCACCGGCACGCTGTCGGTGTTCGGCCACCAGTTGCGCTTCGACCTGGCCGAAGGCTTTCCGGTGGTGACGACCAAGAAGCTGCACCTGCGCTCGATCATCCATGAACTGCTGTGGTTCCTGAAGGGCGAGACAAATACAAAATATCTTAGGGAAAACGGCGTCAGCATCTGGGACGAATGGGCCGACGAGAACGGCGAACTGGGGCCGGTCTACGGCTCGCAGTGGCGCTCCTGGCCGAGCGCCGACGGCCGCCACATCGACCAGATCAGCCTGCTGCTCGACCAGATCCGCGGCAACCCCGATTCGCGGCGGCTGATCGTCTCGGCCTGGAACGTGGCCGAGATCGAGAACATGGCGCTGCCGCCCTGCCACGCGTTCTTCCAGTTCTACGTCGCCGAAGGGCGGCTGTCCTGCCAGCTTTACCAGCGCAGTTGCGACATCTTCCTCGGCGTGCCCTTCAACATCGCCAGTTACGCGCTGCTGACCATGATGGTGGCGCAGGTCTGCGACCTGCAGCCGGGCGATTTCGTCTGGACCGGCGGCGACTGCCATCTCTACACCAATCACCTGGAACAGACGCGCATCCAGTTGGAGCGCACGCCGCGGCCTTTGCCGAAGATGCTGATCAATCCGGCGGTCAAGGACCTGTTCGCCTTCCGCTATGAGGACTTCACGCTCGAAGGCTACGACCCGCATCCGCACATCAAGGCGCCGGTCGCGGTCTGAACGGTGCGCCGCTTTTCGGTCAGTCGCTTGGGTAAACTGGCGGCATGAGCCCGAAAAAAACAGTCAGCCTGATCGCCGCCCTGGACGAGAACCGGCTGATCGGCCGCGCCGGTGGCCTGCCGTGGCGGCTGCCGAACGATCTCAGGCACTTCAAGGCGCTGACGTTGGGCAAGACCATCCTGATGGGCCGCAAGACCTGGGATTCTCTGGGCTGCCCGCTGCCGCAACGCGAACACTGGGTGCTGACGCGCGCTAAGGATTTCAGCGCCGAAGGCTGCCGCGTGTTCGCCAATGTGGACGAGGCGCTCTCCGCGCACGTCGAAGGCGAACTGATGGTGGTCGGCGGCGCCGAGATCTACCGGCAAACCCTGCCTGCTGCGGACCGGCTGTACCTGACCCATGTACATGCGCGGCTCGAAGGCGACACCTGGTTTCCCGAATACGACGCCGCACAGTTCCGCGTCAGCGCGCACGAGGATTTCCCGGCCGATGAGCGCCACGCTTTTGCCTACACCTTCGAGACTCTGGAGCGCCGCCGGTGAAACAGGCCCTGTGCCTGTGCCTGATGCTGATCCTGACAGTCCCGGCATACGCCGCCGATCAGTTTTTCCCGGTCGTCCGCGAGATTCGCTTTGAGGGCAACGCCATCACCCAGCCTAAGACCATGCTGCGCGAAATGGTCATCCACGTTGGCGATCCGGCAGACCCGCAGAAGGTCGAGCGCAGCCGCCAGGCGATACTCGATCTCGGTCTGTTCAAGGAGGTCAGCGTGCGCCAGGAGCCGCTGCCGGACGGCGTGCGGCTGGTCTACACGGTTACGGAAAAATATTATTTCCTGCCCTATCCACGGCTGTCGGCCAATCTCGACAGGCAGTACGGTTATGGCGCGGAACTGGAATGGAACAATGTCGCGGGCCTCAACCACAGCCTGAACCTGCTCGTCACCGAGAGTCAGCCCAACCGCACCGGCTACGGCAAGCAGTTCAGCTACGCCGGCAACTACTACGCGCCGTTCATACTCGACACGCCCTACAACCTGTCGCTATCCGCCGGCCACTCGCGCCAGCCGCAGACCAATACCGCGACACAGCAGCCCTTCGTCGAGACTTTCGACACCTGGGAAATTGACGGCTCGCGCACTTATCCGAATGCAAACGGCCCCGCGAGCCAGGGCTGGACGGTGGGCGGCGGCTGGAAGTCGCTGCACGAAAACCGTTTTGGCCCCGGTGCTCCAACGCCTTACGGCGCCGCCAACGCGGCGGTGGGTTTCATCACCTATCACGATATCCGCGATCTGGTTTACAGCGAGGAAGGGCAGCAGTTCGGGCTGCGCGCCGAGACTGCCGTACGCGGGCTCGCCTCGGACTATGGCTATACGCTGGTGAACCTGAGCTATGACCGCTTTCTACCGGTCGGCAGGCTGGAGTTCGAGAACCTCCAGTTGTCCGCGGCGACCGGCGCGTATTTCAACGGGCCCGCTGGCTTCAGCCAGTTCAACCTTGGTGGCAACGGCGGACTGCGCGCCTTTCCCAGCTATATCTATACCGGCAACAGCTATTACTACCTCGCTGCGCTCTACCAGCGGCCGCTGGGCCGGCCGTGGCTGCGCACGCTGGTCGGCATCGAAAGCGGCAACGTATCCACCAACGCCAACAGCGCCGTGTTCGACAGCATGCACCTGAGCCTGGACCTGGGCCTGCGCGTGCGCCTGGTCTGGTTCGTGAACCTGCAACTGGAGGCGGGCTGGGCGATTCCGCTCAACGGCAGCAGCCGTGGCCGCGTGTTCGGCGGCAGGCCGTGAGTTTTGGACACACGGGCTGTGATATAAAACCGGCACGTTTCACCCACATTCCAGGAGTTCCCATGGCCGATCTCAAGGCGCTGTTTGAACAGGCGCAAAAGGATGTCAAAACCCTCACCAAGAAGCCCAGTAACGAAGACCTGCTCACACTGTACGCGCTGTTCAAGCAGGGCACCGTGGGCGATGTCTCCGGCTCCCGGCCCGGCATGATGGACATGGTTGGCCGCGCCAAGTACGACACCTGGAACAAGCTCAAGGGCGCCGCCAAGGATGCCTCGATGCAGAAATACATCGACAAGGTGAAGGCGCTGCTCGGCAAGTGAAGCGCCCGCTGCCGCATGCGGCAGCGCTGGCATTGCGAGGCGAATGATGGAGCGGGGCGGTGGGGTGCCGACCTTCACGCGGGCCGCGGGCTTCGGGTGCCTCCCGCACCCATTGCCCTTCGGGCAAGCACCGTATCGGCACCCGCTTCCTGCGGTTTGCAGGAAGCGGATGTTTATTATTGTTGAATAAATTTGTATTTATTAAGTATATTTAAACATTCTGTCAAGGTAAACAATCCAGAGCGGGTGACGGATTGTCATGAAGATGGCGCATGATTCGCCAGGAAATCAGATGAGGGAGAGCGGCATGCTGGGTGGATACCGGATCGCGGCGGGAATACTGCTGACGCTGCTCGCCGGCTGCGGCAGCAGCGCTGAAATGACGCTGGCCGGTGGCGGCGGCCCCTACACGGAATCCTCGCCGCCGCCGATCCGCCACGTGTTTGTCATCGTGCTGGAGAACAAGGGCTTCGACGAGACCTTCACCAACAACACGCAGGCGCCGTACCTGTCCAAGACCCTGCCCGCGATGGGCCAGTTGCTGCGGCAGTATTACGGCACCGGCCACCTCAGCCTCGACAACTACATCGCCATGACCAGCGGCCAGGCGCCCAACGCGCTGACCAGCGCCGACTGCCCGGTCTATCTGGATTTCGTCGGCGGCGTGCTGCCGGTGCTCAACCCCGATGGCCAAGCCCTGGGCGCGGGCTGCGTCTACCCGGCCGCGGTGCAAAACATCGCCGACCAGCTGGAGCAGGCGAAATTCAGTTGGAAGGGCTACATGGAGGGCATCGACGACGGCACCACACACACCTGCCGCCATCCCGCGCTGAATAGCCCGGACGGCACGCAGGCCGCCACCGCCGCCAGCCAGTATGCGTCGCGGCACGACCCGTTCGTGTATTTCCACAGCATCATCGACAACCAGGCGCGCTGTGACACGCACGTAGTGGACCTGAAATCCCTGCCCGCGGATTTGCAGAGCGCCGCGACCACGCCGAACTATTCCTTCATCACGCCCGACTTGTGCAGCGACGGCCACGACGCCACCTGCGCCAATCCCGCCCTGCCCGGTGGCTACGCCGGCATCAACGGCTTCCTGCAGAAGTGGGTGCCGCTGATTCTCGCTTCACCGGCCTACCAGCAGGACGGCATGCTGATCGTCACCTTCGATGAGTCCGACTACGCACCGCCGAACGGCGACGCCAGTGCCTGCTGCGGCGAAATGGCCGGGCCGAGCTCGCCTCTGCCCGGCATCACCGGCATGGGCGGCGGCCGCAC
>JBOICL010000135.1:0-2230 GCA_050740055.1 Stenotrophobium sp. | reverse complement strand
GCCACCGGTTCGGCCACGCGCAGCAGGCGCGCATCGCCCATCTTCAGCACTTCGCGGATCATGCGCGCCTCACTTGAGCCGCAGCCGCTCAACCACGCGACCGTGCTGCAGATGCTCGCGGATGATCTCGTCGACGTCGTCCTCGTCCACGTAGGTGTACCAGACCTCCTCCGGGTAGATCACGAGCACAGGCCCCAGCTCGCAGCGGTCCAGGCAGCCGGCGACATTGATGCGCGCCTTGCCGGCACCGGACAGGCCCAGTTCCTTGACCTTCTTCTTGGCGTAATCGCGTACCCGCGTCGCGCCCTTGTCATTGCAGCAGCCGCGGTCGCCCGGCTCACGCTGGTTGCAGCAGAAGAAGACGTGATGCGCGTAATAGCTCACTTCACTTCACGCCGAAGACATAGGCCAGGCTGATCGCGGTGATCGTATCGGTTTTTCCAAAACCCGCCGCCGCGACGCTGTTGTGACGGAAGGTATAGGACAGCGTGGTGAACAGATTGCCGACAATGCTCACCTTCAGTTCGGTGATGGATTCGGTGTAGGTGTTAGCGCGGCCGGTGTCGATCTTCAGCTTTTCGCCGAAGGCACTGGTATCAGAAATCTTCCAGCCGTAGTTGGCACCGAATTGCAGGATGCCGTCGTTTTCGTGCTGGTCGCTGCCATTGATGATCTGCTGCCGTGCGCCCACACCGATTTCGCCATCCAGGGTATGCACAGGGCCGGTAAGAATATTGCGGCCATAACCGACCGTTTCCGTGGTCAGCAGTCCCACCGGGCCGAACAGGTCTTTCTCCCAATCCGCCTCACCGAAGGCGTAGTCGTGTTCGGTGAAGCTGTAGTTCAGCTTGTCGTCAGCGGTATAGCGCTCGGCCGTGGCCGCGCCCTTCTCGGCACCGCCCAGCGCGGTGGCGATGAAGACGTTTTTCCACGCATCCCGCGTGTAATTCAGCACGCCCTTGGCATTGAGCGAGCGCGTATTGGAGTTGCCGCCGGTCGCCAGATAGCCCGCGGAAAGCTCACCGCCGAAGCCGTTGGCCGCCTGCGCGATGACCGGCGTCATCACCCCCGAAATTGCCATCACCGCTGCCGCCATTGGAATCCTGCCCAGCATGTTTCACCCCCGTTGGATGGATATAAGCGCGGGTATTATAGGTGCGATGCAGACGCTTCCCACCGCAGCCCGCCCTGCCCGCGCCGAGCCTTTTCCGCTCGCGCAAGCCGACCAGTGCGTCAAGTGCGGCATGTGCCTGCCGCACTGCCCGACCTACATGCAGACGCGCCACGAGGGCGACTCGCCGCGCGGCCGCATCGCGCTCATGCAGGGACTCGCCACCGGCATGATTCCGCAAACCGCAAAGCTGGAAGAGCATCTTGACGGCTGCCTGTCCTGTCGCGCCTGCGAGGCCGTGTGCCCGGCGCAGGTGCCTTATGGACATCTGATCGACGCCGGACGCAGCCTGTTGGCGCCGCAGCGTCCACAGGAAATGCGGCGCATGCGCTTCATCGGCTACTGGCTCACCAACCGCACAGCGCGCCGCATGGCGGGCGTGCTGCTGTGGCTGTACCAGCGGCTTGGACTGCAATTCCTGCTGCGCCGCACGCGGCTGCTCGGCCACGGCCCGCTGGCGCGGCTGGAATCGCTGCTGCCTGCCGTCACCCTGCCCTGGCGGCTGCGCGCCCGAAATCCAGTGCGGTTCGACAAGCTCACCGCGAACGGAAAATACCAAACAGAAACCGTTCGCCCTGAGCCTGTCGAAGGGCAATCGCAGCAACAGTCAAAAGTAGCTCTGTTCACCGGCTGCACCGGCGAACTCGCCGATCGGCAGACGCTGGAAGACGCGATACACGTGCTGAACCGCATCGGCGTCAGCGTCGAAGTACCGGCGGCGCAAGGCTGCTGCGGCGCACTGCACCAGCATGCCGGGTTGAATGCGGAAGCGCGGAAGCTGCTGGCAAACAACCTGCGGGCTTTCGGCGATGACGGCGCGCCCATCCTCAGCCCGGCCAGCGGCTGCGGCGCGGCGCTGATGGAATATCCGCAGATTGCGGGCGTCGAATTCCGTGCAAGCGCCGTCGCATTTGCCGGACGCGTGCTAGACCTCAATGCTTTCCTGCTCGCGCACTGGCCGGCGAATCTGGCGCTCAAACCGCTGCACGCGCGTATTCTGGTGCATACGCCCTGCACGCTGCGCAACGTCATGAAAAAAGCGGGTGCCGTGACCAGCCT
>JBOICL010000134.1:0-1371 GCA_050740055.1 Stenotrophobium sp. | reverse complement strand
GCTGTATCTCTACGGCGCGGCGGCGGCGCTGGTGCTGTCGTTCCTGGTCATCGCCTATCTGGTTACGTCCGCGCCAGCGACGCACAACGCTCGCAGCCACGAACTGTTGGTGCTGGAGCCGCGCCGCTGGTTTCCTGAGCGGTTGACGCTCGGCGTGTGGCGGGCGCTCGGCCTCGGCGGCCTTGCGCTGTGCATCCTCAGCGGGTTGATCGGCACGCAGTTCGCTGTCTTCAATTTCAACATGACTTTTTTCTGGGTCGTGTTCGTACTCGGCTTCACCTACCTGACCGCGCTCGTCGGCGATGTTTTTACGCTGGCCAATCCCTGGAACACGTTCATGGCCTGGACACAGCGCTGGCGCCTGACCGGCGGCTGGCAGGGGCGCCTGCGCTATCCGCAAAAACTGGCCTGGTATCCCGCGCTGCTGCTGTATGCCGGTTTCATCGCGCTGGAACTGTTCTCGCACATGACGCCGCGCCTGCTCTCGGTCGTGCTGGCCGCTTACACGCTGCTCAACCTGCTCGGCGCTTGGCTGATCGGCCGGGCCGACTGGTTCCGCTATTGCGAATTCTTCAGCGTGTTTTTCGGCCTGATCGCCAAGGCGGCACCGCTGGAATGCACCGAAGGCCGGATCAAATTGCGTCCGCCTTTCGCCGGTCTCGTCGGCCAGCGCGCACAGCACTTCAGCCTGCTGCTGTTCATCCTGTTCATGCTGTCATCGACCGCCTTCGACGGCATGCACGACACCGCTGTCTGGGTCGGCGGTTTCTGGGTTTACATCTACCACGCGCTCACGCCGCTGTTCGGCAGCAACATCGTCGAAACCTATCCGCTGTTTGCGCGGCTCTACCTTCTCTACCAGGTGCTTGGACTGCTGCTGTCGCCGTTCCTGTATCTGCTGGTCTATCTCGCCTGCCTTGCCGCGGCGAAGCGGTTGGCGCGCAGCACGCTGCCACTGCGCGAACTGGCCCTGCGCTTCGCGCATTCGCTGATTCCCATCGCGCTGGTATACAACCTCACGCACTACTTCACCCTGATTGTCTCCCAGGGCACGCAGATCATGCGCCTGGTCTCCGATCCCTTCGGCTACGGCTGGAATCTGTTCGGTACCGCGCACTGGCTGCAACAACCGATCACGCCCGGCATGGGGCTCGTGTGGCACACCCAGGTCGCGCTGATCCTGTTTGGCCACATCGTCAGCGGATACCTCTCGCACCTGGAGGCGCTGACGCTGTTCCCGGCGCGGCGCCGCACCGTGCTGAGCCAGATTCCCATGCTGATCCTGATGGTGGCGTATACGACAGCGGGGCTGTGGATACTGGCCCAGCCGATCACGGCGCCACCGAATCCGGGATGAGCGGCAAGAATCAG
>JBOICL010000133.1:0-3703 GCA_050740055.1 Stenotrophobium sp. | reverse complement strand
CGCGAGAACCAGGCCTTGGCCTGGGTGTTGCCGAGCCGTCTCAGCGACTATCCACTGCTTGCTGCTGACCGGCCTATCGTCACGGCTTTGCGGTTGTCTGCGGATTATGTTTTTACGCCGCCCGGCGCGGACGAGAATTTTTTGCTGAGCGGGCTGCAATCTCTCCCGCTTGGCGCACTGCTGCGGCTGCGCCTGCCGCCACTGTCCGATGCGGATTACGCGGTGCTGGCGCGGCGTCTGGCGCCGCACTGCCGTGAGATCGGCCTGCACCTGATGCTGGATCGCGATCCGGCACTGGCAGCGGAACTGGGTGCGGGCTGGCATGCGCGTGCGGCGCGGTTGCGCGGGTTGCACGAAAGACCGGTGCCAGCATCCTGCTGGTTCGGCGCGTCGATACACGATGTGCGGGAACTGGAAATGGCCGCTGCCGCTAGCGTTGATTTCCTCGTGTTGGGGCCGGTGCGGGCGACGCGCTCGCATCCGGCTGCGGCGGCGCTGGGCTGGGAGCGGTTCGCGGCGCTGGCGCAGCGAGCGAACCGGCCGGTATACGCGATCGGCGGTACCGGTCCGGCCGATCATGCGCGCGCCTTCGGCCATTACGCGCAGGGTGTCGCGGGTATCTCTGCTTACTGGCGCGAGCCGTCGTCCTGAGGCGGCGGATCGCCGTCGCTGTCCGCCGGGATCGCATGGCTCCCGCTGAACCACTCGCCCAAGTCGAGCAGCTTGCAGCGCTCCGAGCAGAACGGCCGCCAGGGGTTGCCTTGATCCAGCCGCGCGGGCTGCCCGCATTGCGGACAGGTGTGTGTTCCGGGATTTTTTGCGTCACCCGCTCTGGGCATTGGCAGGGTCGTGAATGTTATTAAATATTTACTTATTTAAACTAAAGTAATCAATATATAACAGTAAGTGAAACGAATCAAGGCAGAGTGGGTGGCGAGACAGCGGACTCGACGCGCGGTTACAACGCGCAACACTGCAACTGGAAGCTGACATCGTCGGTGGACTGGAGGCTGCGCACGTTCACATCGCGCGCGCTCATGAAGCGCACGGTGAAGCGGTGGCGGCCGGCGCTGATTTCGGGATAGACCCCGGCGGCCACCGGCACGGTCACGCGCAGCAGGGTGCAGGCGCCCTGCGGCGTGTGGATGTACATGCCGCCGTGGGCCAACTGGGTCTGCGGCTCCACGCTGTTGCGCAGCAGTCGCACGTAGAGCTTGATCGCCAGCTCGAAGTGCTTGATGTCGGCGAACCAGGCGTCGAGATCGCGCCGGATCAATTCGTAAGGCTGTGATAGCCAGTAGTGGTAGGCCGGCAGGTCGAAGGCGCAGGTGCCGCCGGGAATGCCGTAGCGGTTGAGCACCGTGTGCAGGAACTCGTTGCTGCGCAGCAGCGAGCCGGCGAACTGCGCCGTCATCTGCTGCATGCCGTTCACCGCCTCGGTGATCTCGGCGAGGATGCCGCGCAGGCGGCCCGGGTCGATGCCGGGGCGCTCGGCCAGCTTGGTCAGCGTGGCGTGCTGGTCGGAGAGCTCCTTGAGGATGTCGTTCTTGAGGTCTGAGCGCGACAGCACGCTGAGGATGTCGAGCAGCGCCTGCAGGGTCGCGCGCGCACCGAGGCCGGTCGGGTCGTTGCGATGATGAAGATGCTGCTCGAACAGGAATTCGAGCCGCAGATAAGTCCGCACGCGCTCGCTCAGCGGCTGTTCAAACGTGACGGACTCTGTCCCTGGAGTCACTGCATTTTCCGGCGTGTCTGGATCAGCGGCGATTGTGAACTGTGACGCAGATGATCGCAAACATTTGTGCTAAGGCGCGCGTGCAAGCCGCAGATAGAGTTCGTGCAGACGGGCCACCTGCTCGCGCGTGCGTTCGGGCGTGCCGGTATTGTCGATCACATCGTGCGCGGCGGCGAGACGTTGTTCGCGCGGCAGTTGCGCGGCGATCATCTGCCGCGCGAGGATTTCGCTGATGCCGTCGCGGCCGGTCAGACGCGCGAGCTGCGTTTCAACCGGCGCATCCACCACCAGCACGCGGTCGGCCAGTTTGCGCATGCCGGATTCGAGCAGGATGGCGACGGAGAGGATGACGTAGGGCGCGGTCTGCGCGTCGCGCCACTGTTCCATGCGGCGCGCGATGTGCGGATGCACGATGCGCTCGAGTTCGCGCCGAGCGGCCTCGTTGCCGAATACGCGCTCGCGCATGCGGCGGCGGTCGAGCGCGCCCTGTGCGTCGAGAACATCCGCTCCGAACCGCGTCATGATTTCCGCCAGAGCGGGCGAACCTGGCAGCACCACTTCGCGGGCGACCTGGTCCGCGTCCAGCACCGGCACGCTTAGCGCTTCGAACTGCGCGCCGGCCAACGACTTGCCGCTGGCAACGCCGCCGGTGAGACCGATCGTGAGCCGGGGCATGTCAGCCGATGCCGCTGGCGCCCAGGTAAGCGCGGGTGATTTCGTGACCCCAGATCAGCGCGATCCAGCCCGCCGCCGCCAGGTAGGGGCCGAAGGCGATGGGAATGTCCTTGCCCTGGCGGCGCAGCAAGATGAGCGCAATGCCGGCCGCCGCACCCACGAGCGAGGCGAGCAGGATGATCAGCGGCAGCGACTGCCAACCGAGCCATGCACCGAGCGCGGCGAACAGCTTGAAGTCGCCATAGCCCATGCCTTCCTTGCCGGTGATCAGGCGGAACAGGTGGAAGACCGTCCACAGGCTCAGGTAGCCGGCCATCGCGCCGGTCAGCGCATCGTGCAGGTTCGCAAAGACTGGGAAAAAACTCAGCGCCAGGCCCAGCCACAGCAGCGGCAGGGTGATGTCGTCGGGCAGCAGTTGGGTGCGCAGGTCGATGACCGCCAGCGCGACCAGCGCCCAGGTCAGC
The DNA here is from genome assembly GCA_050740055.1 of Stenotrophobium sp. GTDB lineage: Bacteria > Pseudomonadota > Gammaproteobacteria > Nevskiales > Nevskiaceae > Stenotrophobium. Next base: position 829 of record JBOICL010000133.1, on the reverse strand, counting down.
ACCAGCGCCGCGCCCAGCTCCGGCGTCCAGCCGAATTTCCAGGCGCAGACGGCGGACAGCAGGCCGGTGAACGCTTCCACCAGTGGGTACTGCACGGAGATTGGCGCGGCGCATTTCGCGCACTTTCCGCGCAGCAGCAGCCAGCTGATCACTGGGACGTTTTGCCAGGCGCGCACAGGCGCCTTGCAGTGCGGGCAGCATGAAGGCGGCGTGGTGAGCGAAAGCGTTTCCTGCTCGACGGCGGGCAGGTCGAGGATTTCGCGGCACTCGCGTTTCCAGGCGACTTCCATCATGCGCGGCAGGCGCAGGATCACCACGTTGAGGAAGCTGCCGACAATCATGCCGAGCAGCGCGGCGGAGAGAGTGAGCATGCCGGGGCTTGTGCGCAGGGCGTCGGTCAAAACGATCATGTTCAGCGGGATTCCCAGCACCCGCTCTGCCGTTTCGGGAAGAGCGGGATGTTAATATATATCGACTATATTCAGTATAATTCTATTAAATACAACAGTATGTTGAGCCGATATTGCGCGAGCGGATGAGCCTCATCAGATCGCCTCGCCCAGTTTGAAGATCGGCAGATACATGGCAATCACCAGGCCGCCCACGAGGATGCCCAGGATCACCATGATGAACGGTTCCATAAGGCTGGAGAGCGTGTCTACCAGGTTATCGACTTCCGCCTCGTAGAAATCCGCGACCTTCGCGCACATCGCGTCGAGCGAGCCGGACTCCTCGCCGATGGCGACCATCTGCACCGCCATGTTCGGGAACAGGCCGGTCTGCTGCATGGTTAGCTGCAACTGCTGGCCTGTCGCCACCTGTTCGCGCA
>JBOICL010000132.1:0-4503 GCA_050740055.1 Stenotrophobium sp. | reverse complement strand
CGCTGCGCTCGGCGGCAGGCTCGTCGATGTCCGCGGCGATGACATCGGCGCCCGCCTCGGCGAAGGCCAGCAGCGTCTCGCGGCCGATGCCGGAACCGGCGCCGGTGACGACGACCAGCTTGCCGCTATGTGCCTTACCGCCGCGGCTTTCGCGCACGCGCGCACGCTTGAGTGCGGGCGTCTCCTCGCCGCTCTCGACGAAGCCGATGAACTCCGCAGCCCAGTCCGCGACCAGTTCGGGATGGCTCACCTGGATCCAGTGGCCCGCATTGGCCTCGCGCCGCCACAGCTTGGGCACCCATTGCGGCAGGTCGTCCCAGATTTCGCGCACCATGAACTTGTCGTGCCTGGGCACGATGAGCTGCACCGGGATGTCCGTGCGGCGCTCCTGCGGATTGAGCAGGCGCTGGACGAAATTGGCGCGATACAGGTTCACGCCCTGGCTGCCGTCCTTGCCCTGCGTCTCGCTCGCTTCGGCAGTGACGCCTTCGGCTTTTTCGAGTATCGCCGGCCACAGCTTGTCCAGGCCCAGCTTCCACATCGCCGGCGCCAGCACCGGCAACTGGAATAGGCCGATGTACCAGGAATGCGCGAACTGCTTGGCGACCAGCGCCAACTTTTCCGGCGAGCCGCTCTTGAGGCGCTGCATGATCCAGTAACCCGCGTGGTCGATGCTGGGGCCGGAGATCGAAGTGTAGGACGCGATGCGCCCCTGCATACGCTCGGTGGTCACCGCCTCCCAGCACTGGATCGAACCCCAGTCGTGGCAGACCAGGTGAATCGGCTGGTCCGGGCTGACCGCATTCGCCACGGCGGCGAGATCGTTCACCAGGTTTTCAAGTTCATACGCCTTGGTGTGATCCGGTGCGGTGGAAAGCCCCGCGCCGCGCACGTCGTAGGCGACCACGTAAAACTTTTCGGCGAGATGTCCGGCGGTGGCCTGCCACACGCTGGCGGCGTCCGGGTAGCCATGCACCAGCACTACCGTGGGCTTGGGTTTTGACTTGGTGCCGGGCTTGCCCCAGGTGTAAACGGCCAGTTCGATGTCGCCGGATTTGACGGTCAGGTTCGGTGTCATGTGTCGGTTCCTCAAATTCTTCAGGCGGCTTTCTTGTTCAGCAGGCCGCGCTGCGCCCAGCGGCGCACATGCGGCACGTCGTCATCCAGCCAGAAGGCGTCGTCTTCGGTGATGACCAGCAGTTCCTCCCACTTGGCGCCGACACCGCGGAAGCCCAGATGCGGCTCCACCGCCCACAGACCGGGCGTCGGCGGGTGATCGGAGCGGCTGTCGCTAGACCAGAACGGCGAGGTGCCGTCGCGCATTCCTTTTGTGCTGTTGCGCACCAGATCGGCGACGTTGCGCAGGCCGAAGCCTGAACCCAGTACGCCGGCATGTTTTTTCTTGCCGTCGTCCTTGTGCTTTTCCACGCGGTGCGCCAGCACCTCAAACGGATAGGCCTTGTGGCGCGGCTCGTAGCCGTGCTTCGCGCAGAGGCGATCCACCGCCTGGCTGACTTCCGACAGGTGCTTGCGTTGCTTGACCAGGTCGAGGATCAGCATGCGGTATTCGAGCAGGTCATCCATCAGGCGGTCGAGGATTTTGTTTTCGCCGATGACGCCGCAGTAGCCGATGTCGGCGGTGTAGCCGTGCATGGCCGGCGCGCAGTCGAGAATAAACGGCATGTCCTTTTCGAGCTTGCGCATCGAGGGATAGAAGGCCGGGTTGAAGCCGCCGAGCTGCTTGATCGCGATGGGGCCGCGGAACGCGGTGCGGTCGCCGAACCAGGCGAAGGGCTGGTGGAACCAGTCGTCCGCGCCTTGTTCGAGCAGCCAAGTCTTCATCAGCGCAGCGGTTTCGCGCTCGGTCATGCCGGGCTGTAACTGCGCGGCGATGGTCTCGGCGCAGCGGTAGGCCAACTGCTGCACTTCGCGGAAACCGGCGAGGTCTTCTGTGCTGGGGGTCGTATGGGATGGAGTCATGGCGGTCACTTCCAGATTGAATGCTGCGCTGCAATATTCCAAGTATTACTGTGTCAGTCATTGATGTAAATGACAGTTGGGGCTGTCGCTGCGGCCTATGCCCCGCTGCGCAGCGAGGGGAGGGGACTTGCGTGCAGCTGATCGAGAATCTGGCCAAGCCGGTCGCCGAGGAAACGGTCCGCCGCCTTCTGCATGGCGCGCGCGACTTCGGAGTCCACCGCCTGCATGGCCAGCGGCCGCAGTTGCCAGATCAGTTCGGCCAGGCGCGGCGCTTCTTCAGGCGGCGGCAGGCTGCCCTCGCCGTAGCGGTCGAACACGTATTTGACGATTAGCCGGACCAATTCGTTGGCGACGCGCTCGACATTGCCGCGCAGGCCCCCGACAACTTCCAACAGCTCCTCCAGCGGCACGCCTTCCCGCGCCAGTGCTGCGCCGACATTGAGCATCTTCATGCTGGGGATGCGCACCTGCCCGGCGGGCTCTGCCTGAATCACGCCGAGTTCAGCGGCCTTGGCCAGCGCCAGCGGCTTGATCGGACTGCCGAACAGCTTCAGCAACTCCGCGGCAGGCATCGTCGTGGGCGTCTCGTCCGTCCACGGGCTGGTCACGGCTGCTTCCAGCCCCAGCAGCTTGCCGATGTCATGCCCGTTTTCCCAGGAATGCAGCAGTTCGGCGACGTTGGCCAGTGAGTAGCCGCGCTCCAGCATGCGGCCGATGACACGCAGGCGGGCGAGGTGGGCGCTGTTGTAGACACCGAGGCGGCCGCGCAGCGCGGGCGCCGGCAGCAGGCCGCGCTCGCGGTAGACACGCACGTTGCGCACGGTGGTGCCGGCTTCGCGTGCGAGTTCGTCGATCGAGAATTCCGGCCCGGAGGGAGGTTCGGCATGAGTCCAGGACAGCGGACTCCGCCCCGTGCCGCGTGGCGCGGTTTGCGGCTGTGGTTTGCCGTTGCCCGGCCGGGTCTTCTTTTGGGTCATCGCGCGCATCGGCGCCGCTCCGGGTTGACTGCCGTTGTTTAATGCGCCATCATACGTTGGCACGTTATGTATTGGCTTGAATATACCACATCGATCCAGCCCTGCGCAGCGCGCAATCCGCGTCCTGCGGAACGGCGTAGGATTTCCACTGCGGCACCCGTTGAGGAGCACCGTTTATGACGACTTCCATCTCCACCGCCACCGCCACCGTTGTCAGCACGCCTTGGACCGATGGCAAACGCAACCTCTGGCTCCTGAGTCCCTTCATCCCCTGTCTGGTGCTGATCGTCATGGGTCTGGCCCAGTACACGGGCTGGTGGAGCCTGACCTGGTTTGCTCCGGCGCTACTCTATGTGCTGATCCCGCTGGCTGACTGGCTGATCGGCATGGACAACAGCAACGCGCCAGAATCCGCCGTACCACAACTGGAGAACGACCGCTACTACCGCTACATCGTTTACGCCTATGTGCCCATGCAGTATGTGGCGACGATCTGGTGCGCCTGGGTCGTGGCCACCCAGCATCCGGCTTGGTGGGACATCATCGGACTGATCTTTGCCGCGGGCACGGTCAACGGCATCGGCATCAACACTGCGCACGAACTCGGCCACAAGAAGGGCGATGGCGAGCGCTGGCTGGCCAAGGTCACGCTGGCGCCGGTGGCCTACGGGCACTTCTACGTCGAGCACACGCGCGGCCATCACAAGAACGTCGCCACGCCGGACGATCCGGCCAGTTCCAAAATGGGCGAAACCTTCTGGGCCTTCCTGCCGCGCACCCTGACCGGCAGCCTGCGCTCGGCCTGGACCATCGAGAAGGAGCGGCTGGCGCGCCTGGGCAAGGGGCCGTGGTCGCTGGACAACGACAACCTGCAGGCCTGGGCCATGACCGTGCTGCTGTTCGGTGCGATCACCGCTTGGCTGGGCTGGATCGTTCTGCCGTTCCTGCTGGCACAGGCTTTCTATGGCGCCTCGTTGCTGGAGGTCATCAACTACATCGAGCACTACGGCCTGCTGCGCCAGAAGCTGCCCGACGGCCGCTATGAGCGCTGCGCGCCGCAGCACTCCTGGAACAGCAACCATATCGTCACCAACCTGTTCCTGTACCAGCTGCAGCGCCACTCCGACCATCATGCCAATCCGACGCGCCGCTTCCAGGCTCTGCGTCATTTCGATGAGAGTCCGCAACTGCCGTCCGGCTACGCCTCGATGTTGATCCCGGCCTATATCCCGTTCCTGTGGTTCCGGCAGATGGACCCGCTGGTGGTCAGGCACTACAAGGGCGATCTGACCAGGGCCAACCTCTATCCGCCCAGGCGCGCGGCGCTGCTGGCGCGCTGGGGCGTGAAGGACCTCGAAGGCGGTGCGCCGGAACTGTTCCCCGGCGCCCACGCGGCTGCCGCGCAGACGCAGGCGAATGCGCCGCGTTACCAGTGCACCGACTGCGGCTATATCTACGACGAGTCCGTGGGCTGCCCGCGCGAGGGTTTCCCGCCCGGCACGAAGTGGTTGCAAATCCCCGACACCTGGCCCTGCCAGGACTGTGC
>JBOICL010000131.1:0-1283 GCA_050740055.1 Stenotrophobium sp. | reverse complement strand
AGGTCGATCCCGCGACCTGGCAGGCAACGCACACCCAACAGGTCAGCATCTGGGGCCACGATTTCTCGGTGGGCTTCAAGTAAGTGCGCCGCCCGCTCTTGCATTTACGTAAAGCATTGTGTTTTATTTAATTGATTAAATATAAATATATATAATAATATGGAACAAGAAAGTTCACCAGGCAAGACAGAGCGGGCGGCCCCGAAGCCCTTCGACAAGACGCTTTCCGCGTCTGCCGCCATCGCGCAGTTACGAGATGGCATGACGCTAGGCATCGGCGGCTGGGGTCCGCGCCGCAAGCCGATGGCGCTGGTGCGCGAAATCCTGCGTTCGCCCCTGAAAGATCTCACCGTTGTCTCCTACGGCGGACCCGATGTCGGCATGCTCTGTGCCGCCGGCAAGGTGAAAAAGCTGATCTTCGCCTTCGTCACCATGGACGCGATTCCGCTGGAGCCTTACTACCGCAAGGCGCGTGAAAGTGGCGTGTTGCAGGTCGAGGAATATGACGAGGGCATGTTCGAGTGGGGACTGCGCGCCGCGGGCATGCGCATGTCATTCCTGCCGACGCGCTGCGGCCTCGCCACCGACGTGCTGGCGAAGAATCCCCGGCTCAAGACCATCGCTTCGCCCTACGCCGATGGCGAAGTCTATGTGGCGATGCCGGCGCTCGAACTCGATGCCGCGCTGATCCACGTCAACGAATCCGATCGTCTCGGCAATACACTGCTGCGCGGTCACGATACGTTCTTCGACCACCTGTTTGCGCGTGCTTCCCGCCACACCATCGTCAGCACCGAAGTGCTGCACGACAAGCTGGAAGTCGATGCCGACACCGCCAGGCACAACGCCTTCGAGCGTTACCTGGTGCAGAGCGTGGTGCACGCGCCCTGCGGCGCGCACCCGACCTATTTCGGGCCGAACTATGGTCTCGATATGGAACACCTCAAGCGCTACAACGCCTCCGCGACCGAAGAGAACGGCTGGCAGAAATACATGGACGAGTTCGTGAATGTCGGTGAGGCGGAATACCTCGCCAAGGCCGGCGGTGCCGAACGCGTGTCCAAGCTCAAGCTGCCGGTGTACTGAGCCATGAGACTCGACCTTATCCATATCCTGCGAGTTCGCGCTGTCTCATGGCTGCGCCGACTCGCGACGCTAGGATCCCCGCGCTTCGCGCGGGGCCCCTCCACGCTACTCGCGACGCTATGACCCACACCACTCTTGCAGAACTGATGATTACCGCCGGCAGCGAAGCCTGGCGCGGCAACGGCGAAGTGCTCGCC
>JBOICL010000130.1:0-9331 GCA_050740055.1 Stenotrophobium sp. | reverse complement strand
CGGTGATGTTGTGCAGGACCAGCGTCGTGCCGAGTTTGCCGTCCATGTCGCCACGGCGCATGACGCTGGCAATGGCGCCGTCGCTGGCCTGATCGAGCGTCTCGGCGGCTTCCGTCGGCGAGCGGCGGTCGAAGATGCCGACGATGACGCAGGCCACGCGCTGTTTTTCGGGGTTACCGCTTTTGACGGAGTATTCCATGATGACCTCAAGTCCTTTTGAAAATTGTAGTTATGACGAAATGCCGGGTCGGCGCCTCGCGCGGCAGGGCAATAAGCCTCAATGTCGCAAGCGAGATTTACCGAGTGTGATCGACGTTGCATTCTAGTCAGCGCGGCGAAGATTACCAAGTGCTGGCCATAATGGCGGGTAAATACCCAGTCTAAATTGCATTCTTTAGGGCGAGACAGGGGAAGTCGCTGAAAACCCCGTCGTTTGCGCAAGAGCCCGGCATGCCGCCGGCTTGTGAGTGCACCCGCTCTGTGCCGAACGCGAACATGATGTGAGATATTATATTGACTATAAATTAGTATAGTATGCAATAAATAACATTACTGCCCGCCTATATATAGAGAGCGGGTGATGTGAAATAGGCATAATCACCGTCTGTTTTTGTTTCGGAACCCGTTCGGCATCGCATGAAAGCCGGAATCCTCGATCGCTATCTCTTGCGCGAAGCGGGCGGCGCCTGGCTGGCGGTGACGCTGGTGCTGCTGGCGATCATGCTGGCCACTCGGTTCGCGCGCTTTCTGGGCGAGGCGGCCAGCGGCATCCTGCCGCGCGATCTGCTGTTCGAGGTGGTGGCGCTGTCGAGCCTGCAATACCTGGTGATCCTGATTCCCGCCTCGCTGCTGCTGGCGATCATGCTGGCGTTGGGGCGGCTCTACAAGGACAACGAGGTCGCCGCCATGAGCGGCTGCGGCGTCGGCATGGCGCAGCTTTACCGGCCGTTCCTGGCGCTGGGTGTGCTGCTTGCGATTTTCGCGGCGGCGCTGGCGTTTTACATCGGCCCCTGGGCCGGGCGCACCGCGGAATACGTGTCCAAGGACGCCGCGCGCTTCATCCAGTACAACCCCTTCGAGGCCGGTCATTTCAAAGACGTGGCTGGCGGCCGCGCGACGGTCTATACCGCCAGCATGGATGCGGCCGGCGACCATCTGGGCGCGGTGTTCGCGCGCATCCACGAAACCGGCGGCGACACCATCGTCGTCGCCCGCGGCGGCAGCCAGGTCGTCAACACCAAGACCGGCGGACGCGAGGTGACGCTCACCGACGGCTACCGCTACCGCGGCGAGGCCGGCAAGGCGCAGTTCGACATCATGCGTTTCGCCCAATTCACCACGCACATCCAGCCACCGGATTTCAACTTCGTCACCGACAAGCGGCGCCTCTACCGCACCAGCGAATTGTGGAGTTCCAGCGATCCCGAAGACCGCGCCGAACTGCAATGGCGGCTGGCCGCGCCGTTGTCGGTGCTGATCCTCGCGCTGCTGGCGGTGCCGCTGTCGCATATCGGTCCGCGCCAGGGCCGCTACGGCAAGCTGGTGATCGGCATCCTCGCCTATCTGGTCTATTCGCAGCTCATCGCGATGGGACAGGCGTGGATCGCAAAAGGACAGCTCGCGCCCGCCGCCGGCCTGTGGTGGACGCATCTGCTGATGCTGTCCGTGGCGCTGTGGCTGATCGCCCGGCGTTCCGGCTGGCTGCGGCGCGCGTGAACGTTCGCTTATGAAAATCATCGGCCGCTACATCATCCTGCACATCCTCGGTTTCACCGCCATTACCGGCCTGGCGCTGGTGGCGATCTATTCTTTCATCGGTTTCGTGTCCGGCGTCGGCGACACCGGGGTGGGTAGCTACGGCGTATTCCAGTTGATGGTTTACACGCTGCTGCAGATGCCGGCAGGCGTTTACACCTTACTGCCGATCATCGCCATGCTCGGCACCTTGATGGGGCTCGGCACGCTGGCCGCGCAGAGCGAACTTACCGCGATGCGCGCGGCAGGCGTCTCGCTCATGCGCATCGGCGGTGCCACCCTGCTGGCAGGCCTGCTGCTCGGCATCTTCGGGCTGATGCTGGGCGACTGGATCGCGCCTGCGGGAAACAGCGCCGCTGAAACCTACCGCACCGTGGCGCGCACCGGTGCCAGTCCGGGGTTGGGCGGAGAGGCGGTGTGGCTGCGCGATGGCGACAACATCTTTCACATCCAGCGCCTGCTCGCTGATGACCATATCGCCGATGTCGAGGAGTTCACGCTCGCGCCCGACATGAGCCTGCTCTCCGCGTCGCACATCGACGAGGGCCGCTATCAGAAAGGACACTGGCTCTTCACCGGCGTCAGCCGCACTGATCTCTCGTCGGCGGGCACGGCCACCCTGCAACTGCCGCAGCTGCAATGGGGTGGCACGCTTTCGCCGGAAGTGCTGAAACTATTCGTGCTGGAATCCGAGAGCCTGACCATGCCCGGCCTGGTGCGGCTGATCCGCTACCTGAAGACCAACGGGCTCGACACCGCCACTTACCGGCTCGCGCTCTGGCGCAAGCTGGTCGCGCCGTTCACAGTGATGGCGATGATGCTGTTCGCGGTGCCCTTCGTGCTCGGTTCGCTGCGCAGCAGCGGCGCCGGCCAGCGCCTGCTGATAGGCATCCTCGTCGGCGTCGGTTTTTATGTGCTCAACGAGGTCTCGGCTAATCTCGGCGAGATCTACAAGTGGCCGCCCGTCCTGGCAGCGGCCCTGCCTTCGCTATTGCTCGGCGGCGCCGCGATCTACCGGCTCTCGCGGGTGCGCTGACTCCGCTTCGCCGGAATTTTTGGGCAAGGTCATCACCACCGTTCCCGCGATGAAATCCTGCGGCGCGCGGCGCTGGCCATCGAGGAAATACAGCAGCAGGCTGAGCGCAGTAAGGCCGATGCAGATTGCCGTGGCCTGCGGTGCGATACTCAAGGCCGCCACATGTGGCAGGCGCGACAGGGCCGGGAATATCACGACGCCCCAGCAAAGCAGCATCGCCGCGTAACGCAGCACTGCCACCGGCCAGCGCAGCATGGCGCCATCCTCGCGCCGCAATTGCAGGTGCCATACGCGCATGCCCAGCGTCTGCCCGCCGTGGGTCCAGAACCAGCCGAAGAACGCCAGCCCCGTGCAAAACAGGTAGACCTGCAGCGCGCGGAAACTGCGCGGCCGGTGCAGCAGCGTATCGCGCACGATCTCCTCGACCACGGCGGTCGCCATCCAGATGGCGAGCAGCAGCAGCCCGTCATAACAGGACGCGGCAAGGCGGCGCCAGAGCGGTGCCGGGACGGAGATTTCGGGCATGAAGATGCTGGCTTACGGAAGGCGGCGCATTTTATCCGAAGCGCCGGGATGAGCCTTGTCCGCGCCCTGCCATTAGGGAAACTCTGAATAAGCTACTGCGCTTGGCAGTTTGCGTGAGGGCTCGCCGTAGCGCAATCCGAGGGACCCGCGTAGCGGGATCGGATCGCGCAGGCGAGCAAGAGGGCCGCAAGCGGCGATCTACAGTCCGCTGTGGGGTCGCATCCCGCAAGCGGGTTCCTGCTCCGCCCTTCGCGGCCCGCTCGGAATCCTCACATACTGATTTGTATGCTCCGGTTCCTGCGCTCCGTCCTCACGCAAGCTGCCTGCGCTCGCGACGTTTATTCAGAGTTTCCTTAGAATCCGCGCACCTCAAAACAGGAGTTTCCGGTGACCGCAAAAATTTCTCTCGATATTCCGAACGCCCAGTCGCCGGCTCCCGGCCTCATCACCGGCGGCCGCCCCGCTCCCGCGCATTTTTCGGAAGCGAAGCGGCAGGGCGTGACGACGGTGGTGAACCTGTGCCCGCCTACGGAAGCCTGCGCCTATGACGAGGCGCCGTTGGTGACGGGGCTGGGTCTGCGATATGTGAACATCCCGGTCGCCGGTGCGGACGACCTCACGCCGGACAATGCGCGGCGGCTGGCCGATGCGCTGGCCGCGGCACAGGGCGGGGTGCTGGTGCACTGCGCCAGCGGCAACCGCGTCGGCGCGCTGTTCGCGCTCAAGGCGCGCCATGTGGACGGCAAGACCGCGGAAGAATCGCTGGAGATCGGCCGCGCTGCGGGGCTTAAGGCGATGGAGCCGGTGGTGCGGCAGTTGCTGGGAGACTAAGCGCGATCACGGTCTGTTCCGTCCGTGCGCATCACTCCGGGGCGGCTCAGTCGCTTTTGAGTTTCTGCTTCAGGCGCTTGTCCATGAGCCGGAACAGCGGCTGGGTCCAGCGCGTCGCCGCGCCGGGCACGGCGGCCATGACCACGCCGCCGAGATTCCCCAGCGGGCTGGCGATGCGCGCAGGGCGCTTGTCCACGGCAGCTACGATCCAGCGCGCCGCGCGCTCCGCATTCATCATTGGCATGTGCCGATAAATGTCCGTTTTCGACGACATGGACGTGCGCACCATCGGGAAATAAACCACCGTCGCGGTCACGCCACGGTGCGACAATTCCGCCAGCAGAGAGCGCGTGAAGGACTCTAGCGCGCTCTTGCTGGCGAGATAGGCAGAAAACAGCGGAATGGGAATCTGCGCCGACATCGTGGAAATATTCACCACATGGCCCGCGCGCTGTTCCAGGAAGCGCGGCAGGAACTTCAGGGTCAGCCGCACCGCGCCGAAATAATTGAGCTGCATGGTGCGCTCGTAATCGTGCATGCGATCCAGAGCATCGACGATGGGGCGGCGGATGGAACGCGCGGCATTATTGACCAGCACATCGATGCGGGCGTGTTCCCGCAGTATGCGTTCGGCGCAGGCATCCAGCGCAGCCGGATCGGCCAGATCGCAGGGATAAATCCACGCTCGTCCGCCTTCTGCCTCGATCTCGCGCCGGACGCGCTGCAGTTCATCTTCGCGCCGCGCGACCAGGCAGACTCGCGCGTCCGCACGGGCCAGCTGTTTCGCGGCCGCCTCGCCGATGCCGCCTGAGGCGCCGGTGAGCACGATGGTTTGATCCTGGATATTCAATTCCGCTCCGGTTATTCGTGCCGGATTCTATAACTGAATACGGCGACATCCGGAATTTTCAATGCCTTAGAAGTATTTACATCTGACTTTTCGGCGTTTACATTCGTATAAACGTTACTTCCAATGGAACGCTACATGTCGTCCAATTCCGCATCTCTCACAATCCAGCAGTGGGGCAACAGCTTGGCGGTCCGTATTCCTGCCTCGGTCGCGCGTTCTGCACGCTTTACATTGGGGCAGCCTGTTGAGGTTTCCGCACAGGACAACGGTGTGACAGTTATCCCGGTCGGCGCCCCGAAATTAAGCCTTGCACAGAAGCTGGTGCTGTTTGATCCCGTCAAACATGGCGGTGAGGTTATGGCTTCCGGCAGGGTCGGTACTGAGATCTTTTGATGGGCGCCAAGCCGTGGGTGCCTGACCGCCGCGAAATGATCTGGATTGATTTCAATCCGCAGGTCGGCAGGGAAATGCGGGATGTTCATCCGCTACTGGTGTTATCGCCTAAATCGTTTAACGATCGCACGGGAATTGTCATCGGCTTGCCGATGACTACGGCGAAATCCAATGAGACGAATCCATTCGCCATTAAATTCACAGGGGCGAAAGAGCAGGTCAGCTACATTCTGGGGCACCAGCCAAAGTCGTTCGACTGGCGTATGCGAAGGGCGAGATTGCACCCTTGGAAGCGGGCTCCAGAGGGTATTATGTCCTTAGCCTGCGAGACCTTGAATCAGATTATTTTGCTGACCAATTAGCGTCGTATTCACAAAGAGGCAGTCCGATTGAAACAGGATGCAATCCGACGAGCCAGCAAAAACGATCGACTTAGAGGCGATGGCCCGGCGCAAGGCGGAGCAACGAGCACTGAAGGGGCCAGTTCATGGGCTGTGCTTATGTGCTCAAAATGTGCTCAAGTATGGCGAAATATGGTACTTAACGTCCTACAAAGCACATCTTAAACTTCGCTAAGTGCTTGAAAACTCTGGCGCTCCTACCGGGATTCGAACCCGGGTTTAAGCCTTGAGAGGGCTCCGTCCTAGGCCTCTAGACGATAGGAGCGTGCGAGAGGGCAAAGCGGCGCGTATTATACTGGCCGCCTCGCCGCTCACAAGGCGGGCACAACAAAAAAGCATCAGGAATTAACCCATTACCGAACCAAGACGCATTCCGCGCGCGGAGCATTCGATTTCGCGCTCGCAGATTTCTCCGGGCACGCTCAAGGTGCTCTATACCCTGAAGGACGCCGGCTACGAGGCTTACATGGTCGGCGGAGGTGTGCGCGACCTGCTGGCCGGGCTTGAGCCGAAGGATTTCGATGTCGCCACCAATGCGCATCCGGAGCAGGTGAAACGCCTGTTCCGCGCCTGCCGGCTGGTGGGGCGGCGCTTCGTCATCTGCCATGTGCGTTTCGGCGACGAGATCGTCGAAGTGACAACGCTGCGCGGCCCGATCACCGACAGCCACGAGCGCGACGAAACCGGCCGCATTCTCAGCGACAACGAATACGGCACGCTGGAAGAAGACGCTTTCCGCCGCGACTTCACCATCAACGCGCTGTATTACGACATCAGCGACTACTCGATCCTGGATTTCGCCAACGGTCTCGAAGACATGCGCCACGGCGTGCTGCGGCTGATCGGCGATCCGGAGCTGCGCTTTCGCGAAGACCCGGTGCGCATGCTGCGCGCGGTGCGCATCGCCAACAAGATGGGCTTTCGCATCGATGCGCCGACGGCCGCGCCGATCCGCCGCATCGGGCATCTGCTTGGTGAAATTCCGGCGGCGCGCCTGTTCGACGAAGTGCTGAAAGTGCTGATGGGCAAGGAAGCCGTCGCCAATTTTTTGCAACTGCGCGAGCTGGGATTATTTGAACAACTGTTCCCGCATACCGAGGCGGCGCTCGAAGATGCGCGCTCGTACAACTTCGTGCTCAGCGTGCTGCTGAACACCGCGGACCGGCTCAAGCGCGAGATGACGGTCAACCCGGCCTTCCTCTACGCCGCGCTGCTATGGCCGCCGGTGGTGGCGCGCATGAAGCAGCTGATCGTCAAGCAGGGCCATCATCACAACGTCGCCAGCGTGCAGGCTTCCGAGGAAGTGCTGGCGCAGGCACTCCAGCGCGTCGCCATCCCTAAGCGCTTCTCGCTGCCGATGCGCGAAATCTGGCAGTTGCAGCCGCGTTTCGAGCTGCGCAAAAGCAGCCAGGCGCGGCGCCTGCTGACGCACCCGCGATTCCGCGCGGCCTATGATTTTCTGCTGCTGCGCGCGCAGGCGGGCGAAGCGCCGCAGGAACTCGCGGACTGGTGGACACAGGCGCAGACCGGCGCCGATCTGCCGCCCGTGCGCGAGGGTGCTGCGCCGCAACTGGCCGATCCGGCGAAGAAGAAACGCCGCCGCGGTGGCCGCGGACGCAGCAAGCGGGCTGCGCCCGCTGCCGAGTAAATGCAGCAGTCGGAAGCGGAATCCGGCATCACCCGCTCTGCCTGTTATCACAGCACTAACTGTTATTAAACATTGACTATATTATTATATAATCAATAAAAAGTAACTGTTGTGCCAGTGTAATGAACCAGAGCGGGTGACGCTTTAGCGGTTTAGCGAGCAAGATTTTCATGCCCAAAGCCTACATCGGACTCGGCGCCAACCTGGGTGATCCCGCCGCGCAGTTGCGCGCCGCGCTGGACGCGCTGGCGTCGTCGCCGGACATCCGAATGCTTGCGCAGTCGCGCTTGTACCGCAGCACCGCGATCGGCCTGCCGGACCAGGCGGATTACTGCAACGCCGCCTGTGCGGTCGAGACCGCGTTGCCACCGGAAGCGCTGTTCGAGCGGCTGCTGGCTATCGAGCGCGCTGCGGGCCGTGTGCGCGACGGCCGGCGCTGGGGGCCGCGGGTGCTGGATCTCGATCTGCTGCATTACGAGGGCGTCACCTGCGATACGCAGCGGCTGCGCCTGCCGCACGCGGAAATCGCGCGGCGCAATTTCGTGCTCACGCCGTTGGCGGAAATCGCGCCCGGTCTTGTGCTGCCGGAGCTGGGGCCGGTGCGCGAACTGGCGCTCAAAGCAGGCAGTGCAGGACTCGCACTTTGGCCCGGAGAAAATCCATGAAGCGCCGCAGGCTTTTGCTATAGTCCCGCCGCGTAAACGGAGCCCGAAACGCATGGAATCCCCCAAGCCTGTCAACGTCGCCGAACTGCGCCGCATGCGTGAAGCCGGCGAGCGCATCGCCTGCCTGACCTGCTACGACGCCAGCTTCGCGCTGCTGGAAGACCGCGCCGGTGTGGATGTGATCCTGGTCGGCGATTCGCTGGGCATGGTGATGCAGGGCGGCAATACCACCACGCCGGTCACAGTCGCCGACATCGTCTATCACACGCGCTGCGTCGCGCCGCAGCTCAAGCGCGCATTCCTCGTCGCCGATCTGCCGTTTTTGTCGTACGCCACGCTGGACCGCGCGCTGGATGCCTCGCGGCGGATGATGCAGGAAGGCGGCGCCAAGATGGTCAAACTCGAAGGCGGCCGCGAGCAGGCCAGCATTGTCGAATATCTCGCCGTGCGCGGCGTGCCGGTGTGCGGGCATCTCGGCCTGCAACCGCAGTTCATCCACAAGGTCGGCGCGTTCAAGGTTCAGGGCCGCGATGAGGCCGCCGCCGAGGCGATGCTGCACGACGCCAGGGTGCTGGCCGAAGCGGGCGCCGACCTGCTGGTGGTGGAGTGCGTGCCCGCCGCCCTGGGCAAGCGCATCGCCGAGGCGTCCGGCATTCCGGTGATCGGCATCGGCGCGGGGCCGGATATGCACGGCCAGATTCTGGTGCTGCAAGACATTCTCAATATTTCGCCCATGGTCACGGTTGGCCGCAGGCCGCGCTTCGTGAAGAATTTCATGGAAGGCGCGCGGGACATCGAGACCGCCGTCAGGGCTTACGTGAACGAAGTGAAGTCCGGTGCGTATCCGGCGCCGGAGCATTGCTTCGGCGATGCAGCGCTGCCGCACGCGAGCCCGTCGGCAATCACGCAAGCGCTGCCGGCCAGCGGAGTGCCGCTGCCGCGGAAGTGACGCGGGAATCGTCCATGCAGACAGTGCATTCCATTGCCGATCTGCGCGCGCAACTGGCGGCGTGGCGCAGAGCGGGGCAGCGCATCGCCCTGGTGCCGACGATGGGCAATCTGCATCCGGGCCATCTGAGTCTGGTGGAACGTGCGAAGACGGCGGCAGATGCGGTGGTCGTAAGCATCTTCGTTAACCCGCTGCAATTTGGGCCGGACGAGGATTTCAGCCGCTATCCGCGCACGCTGGAAGCGGACGCTGCGCAGCTTGAAGCCGCGGGTGTGGAG
>JBOICL010000129.1:0-1797 GCA_050740055.1 Stenotrophobium sp. | reverse complement strand
GACATCCCGGTCATTATGGTGACGGCGCGCGCGGAAGAGGAAGACCGTGTGCGCGGCCTCAACATCGGCTGCGACGATTATGTGTCCAAGCCGTTCTCGTTCCCGGAACTGATCGCGCGTATACAGGCGGTACTGAGGCGTTCATTACCGGGCGGCGAGGAAGAAAAACTCACGGTGAGCTACCTTGAAGTCGATGTTGCCAGCCAGCGCGTCACCGCCAAGGGCGAACCGGTCAAGCTGGGGCCCACCGAATACAAGCTGCTGCATTTCTTCGTCAGCCATCCCGAACGGGTCTACACGCGCGAGCAGGTGCTGGATCGTGTCTGGGGGCAAAGCGTCTACGTGGAAGAGCGCACCGTGGACGTGCACATCCGCCGCCTGCGCAAGGCACTGGAGCCGCATGGCTGCGAACAGTTGATCCAGACCGTGCGCGGCACTGGTTACCGTTTTTCGGAACGCATCTGAACCCTGTTCAGCCCCTCGCAGTGGCAGGCCAGCGCTGGAGATCACCAGCGTGACTGCTGACTCTCCCTCGCCGCAGGAGCCACAGAACTCGCCTGGCATGCTAGCGGCCGGATCGTTGCGCCGCCGCGTTCTGTCTTTCTGGTTCAGGGAATGTCTGCGCGTGACGCTCGGTGCCTTGATTGGCGCCCTGATCGGCGAAATGTTCGGGCATTCACTGATCGGCAGCGGCCTCGCTGTCACGGCGTATTTCATGATCCACCTGTGGCATCTGGCCGAGCTACGCGCCTGGGCGGAGCGTCCGAAGCTGGCTGATCTGCCGGAGCCAGGCGGCATCTGGGGCGACGTGTTCGACCGCCTGCTCGACATGCGCCGCCGCAACCGCAAGAAAACCAAGCGCCTGTCCGCGATGCTGTCGGAATTCCAGGCTTCCACGGCCGCCTTGCCGGACGGCGCGGTGGTGCTCGGACCGCGTGGCGAGATCGCATGGTTCAACGAGGCGGCGCAGATCCTCCTGGGTCTGCGCAGCGGCGCCGATGTCGGCGTGCGCATTCCAAACCTGATCCGGTTTCCCGCATTCACGGATTATTTTATCCAGGGCGATTACCGGCGCGAGGTCGAGGCGCCTTCGCCGGTCAATCCGCGCAATACGCTGTCCTTGCGCGTCGTGCCCTACGGCAACAACCAGCGTCTGCTGATCGTGCGTGACATCAGTGAACTGAAGCGGCTGGAGACCGCGCGGCGGGATTTTGTCGCCAACGCCTCGCACGAACTTCGCACGCCGCTGACGGTGCTGCGCGGCTATCTCGACATGATCGAGCCGGAAACCCAGGGCAAGGGCGCGCTGGCGCAATGGCGTACGCCGATCTCCGAAATGCGCAATCAGGCGACGCGCATGGAATCGCTGGTGCGCGACATGCTCAGGCTGGCGCGGCTTGAGGCCGATGCGCCGGCGCGGCAGGAATCGCTGGACGTGCCATCGCTGGTGCAGAGGGTCGTGGACGAGGCGCGTGCCTTGTCACAGGGCAGTCACCGTTTCGAGACTTCGGTACAGTCCGGGCTGTTCCTGCTTGGAGACGAGGGCGATGTCCTGAGCATCTTCAGCAACCTGGTCTCCAACGCGGTGCGCTATACGCCGGCGGGCGGCTTGATTCGCGTGATCTGGGTGGCCGAAGAAGGCGCTACGCGTTTCACCGTGTCAGATACCGGCATCGGCATCGCGGAAAAAGACATGCCGCGCCTGACCGAACGCTTCTACCGTATCGATGCCGGCCGTTCACGCGCCAGCGGCGGCACGGGACTGGGATTGTCCATCGTCAAACATGCGCTGGAACG
>JBOICL010000128.1:0-6037 GCA_050740055.1 Stenotrophobium sp. | reverse complement strand
ACTGCTGCGTTACGGACACGAAGGAAACGCCCTGCGCCTCGAACACCTCCACGATCTTCGAGAAGTCGGTCAGGCTGCGCGTCAGGCGGTCGATCTTGTAGATGACCACCACGTCGATCAGTCCTTTGCCGATGTCGGCCAGCATACGTTTCAGCGCTGGGCGTTCAATGTTGCCGCCGGAATACGCCGGGTCGTCGTAGTTGTCGGCAACCGGGATCCAGCCTTCATGTCGCTGGCTGGCGATGTAGGCCTGACCGGCATCGCGCTGGGCGTCGATGGAGTTGTAGTCCTGATCCAGTCCTTCCTCGCTGGACTTGCGGGTGTAGACCGCGCAGCGGACTCGTTTCTTGATGGGGGCGTTCATGCCTTCGCTCCTTTGCGCGGCTTCTTGCGCTCGAGGTGCGGCGAAGCGCGCAGGCCAAAGAACAACGGCCCTGACCAGGTCTGCCCGGTGATCTTGCGCGCCACCTGCGACAGGCTGGTGTAGGGTTGGCCCAGATACTCGAACTGTCCGTCGAGCAACACCGTCACCCGGTGTTCCTGGTCGTGGTAGCGGCGCACCAGCACCGTGCCCGGCACCGGGGTGTAGACACGCGGCCGGACGTTCTTGCCCTTCTCGATCAGCGCGGCGATGTGGCGCTGGTTGCGCTGGAGCATGGCGGCGTCTTGTTTGCGGAACTCCGTCTCCTGCAGCCGGTAGGCGATACGCCGTTCCATGATGGGCCGGCTATTGCTGTTGGGCGGCTCGCTGCCGAACAGCCGTTTCCACAGAGCACGGATGTCGGCAATCGGCCGATCCGGCAGCGCCGCGATCTGCGCGGCGATGCTGCGGGTATCGGCGGATAGGGTGTCGCTCATTCAAACCTCCTCGTTGAGAGTGGGGTTTGCATGAACGCGCTGGTCGGGCACGAAGCCAAGGCCATTTTTGCTCTCTGCGTCCTCGACAGCGGGGGCACCGCCTCGCCGCAGGCGCACCAGTCCTTGGGCGATGAGGTCAGCGACCTCAAGCCGCCGGGCTTCCGGCGTCATGTCACTGGGAGAAATCTTGTTGCTTTCAATCATGGTGAGCAGACCTCGGAACGCGACAGTGTTCGATATGAAATTGTCGGAGGCGGCCCATCTTTCAACTATCCCGAAATGCACCACCCTGCACCGCTGCTGAGGGACGATGAGGAAAGACACGCAAAAATCCGCATGCAGTTGCATTGAACACCATCAATCCGCCGTGGCGGATCGGCGGGAATGACCAGAAAGATTGACTGGTGAAGGTTTATTCTCTAACGTTGGAGAACAAAACTTCACCAGCCATATGACCACCCCAAATCGAGACGTCGAGCACCTCGCCAAGCTGCGCGACTACTACGCGCGCTGGAAAAGCCTGCCATCCTACGGCCGGATTGGGGAATTGCTGGGCGTGGCTTCACTCTCGGCAGTCAGCAAATGTCTGTCGCGCTTGAGAGATGCGGGTTTCATCGAGCGCACGCCTGACGAGATCTGGATTCCAACGCGACAATTTTTCGCGCGACCGCTTTCTGCATTCCGCATCCCGGCGGGCCAGCCAGTTGAAGCGTTCGACACATTCGATGACCTCTGCATCATCGATGAGCTGTTGGTGGACAAGCCGTCCACGACAACGGTCGTGCCAGTAAAGGGAGACTCGATGATCGGCGCGGGCATCCTCGATGGCGATCACGCTGTCGTGGAGCGTGGCGCGCAGGCACGTCGCGGCGATATCGTCGCGGCAATCGTCGATGGCGAATTGACTCTCAAAACCCTCCAGTTCAACCGGGGCAGGCCCGAACTGCATCCCGCCAATCCCGACTACCCCGTCATTCATCCGAAGGGTGATCTGCACTCGCGCGTGTTGAGCACCTCGATGGTGCCGATGGGGATCATTCGCAGTTCGGCGCTGCGGTGTTGCTTGCTCTGGCTCATGCGGCCCTCCGGATGCGGTAGCGCCGGGCCATGCCGTAGAGGTAGTCCAGGCTGTCGAACCGATAGCCCTCGAACTCGATGCCGTTGCGCTCGGCCAGGTGGATGCGCGATTGCCCGACATCCAGTCGCGGCAGCAGGTAATAGTCCAGCGGCGCCCGATTGGTCTCGTCCAGGCGCACGGCGACCGTGATGTCCGGCGCGAGGCTGGTGTCGAAGCGCACCTTCCAGCGGCGGTGGCCGTTGTCGAGCAACTGACAGCGCGAAAGCACCAGCGACGCGGTGAACTCGCGATTGACCGTCAGCAGGTCGGTTGCCGGATCGCGCATCACCGTGCCGCCGACCTCGGCGATCATCCGCTCGGTGTGCCCGACGATTTCCGGGTGCAGGCGGCGCAGGAACTGGTTGACCTCCAGATACTGGTAGTCCCGATCCGGCGTGAAGCCGACCGTCTGGTAGGCGCGGATCAGGCTGCCGAAGCGGTGTGAGTAGGCGGCCGAAGACGGCATCCCTTCGGCCTCGTCGATGATCAGGCCGGACAGGTAGCCGTGCTGCTGGAACAGACGGCGGAGCTTCTCGATCAGTTCCTCGTCGCTGAAACGGTGCGCGCGTTCACGCAGGATGCCTTGCGCAGTGAAGAACAGATCGGCCGGCACGATGCCCTCGAACGCGCCTTCCTTCTTGATCCACATCTCGGGCCGGTTGATGACCCGGTGCTTCTTGAGCTTGAACGAGCGGCGGTTGTAGACGTTGTTGCCGATGTATTTTTCGTTGGAGAGCACCTCGCGCACCGTGGCCCGCGTCCAGCTGCGCCCGAGGTCAGTGAGGATGCTTTGGGCGTTGAGCCGGTCGGCGATCTCAGATTCGAGCAGATTGCCCTCGACGAACCAGCGGTAGATCTGACCGACGTTGGCCACCTCGGCGTCCGGCCCCGGCATCAGGATCACGCGATCGGTTTGCAGGCTCTTGTGCTCTCCGCGCGCCAGCTCGCTCTTCACCGAACCGGACTGGTCGATCAGCACGCGACGCAAGCCGTAGCCCGCGGGCCCGCCTTGCCGAAAGCCGAGATCGATCAGGCGGCACTGCCCAGCGAACACTTTGGCGGAAAGTTCGCGGCTGTACTCGCCGGCCATTGCGCGCTTGACGCCCTTCACGATGGTCGAGACCGGCGAGCCGTCGTTCTCGAATTGCTCGGCGCAGTAGGCGACCTGGATGCCGGCGCGCTTGCAGATGTATTCGTAGTACGCGCTCTCGTCGGCGTCCTGGAAGCGCCCCCAGCGGCTGACGTCGTAGACCAGGATGACGGTGAAGTCGGCCTTGCCCGACTCGACATCGTTGATCAGCTGCTGCAGCGCCTGACGGCCATCGATGCGCAGGCCGCTCTTGCCGGCGTCGGCGTAGGTGCGGACGATTTCGATGCCGCGTTGCTCGGCGTATTCGCGGATCTTGTCGCCCTGGTTCTCGGTCGAGTACTGCTGGTGCTCTGTTGACATGCGCACGTACTGGGCGGCGCGAAACAATTTTGGCGAACCCGGTTCGTCGATAGTTGGTTCTGACGCTTGCATGGTGCCCCGCCTCTCCCTCGATCTGAAGCCGGCGATCTCGGGCCCGCTACTCCTGTCAACCACACTGGTGCTGCCAAGAGGAGCTTTCGCGCATGCTTGGAATCATCGTCATACAGGGTGACCGAGAACCTGTTTGGTAGCGACGTTAAAGGGCGGGCCGTCG
Organism: Stenotrophobium sp.; assembly: GCA_050740055.1. Lineage (GTDB taxonomy): Bacteria > Pseudomonadota > Gammaproteobacteria > Nevskiales > Nevskiaceae > Stenotrophobium. The sequence goes on along the minus strand of JBOICL010000128.1, from coordinate 2,377 downwards.
GGATGTCGATCAAGTCCTCTCTTTACACGTCCATCTTGCGGGCACACGTCTGTCACATCGGAGTGATCTCGACGACCCACGAAACGCCGGCATTGCCGTTGATTTCCTCACGTTGCGTGATGCGATAGACGCCAGACGGAAACAATGGCCACACGTCCATCTTTGCAATCGTCTGCTTTCGGGATTTCGGCTTTCCGGCTCGCGCCGTGGGTTCCGCATTGGAATTGCGGTACTTTCGCCAGTAGTCCTGATTGCGCTGCGACCACGCTTGCTGGGCGGCGCGCTGGTTGAACCGATAGTCGGGATCGGACTGGAGCTTGGCCTGATGCCATTGGCGCTTGCGGGTGCGCTGGCAGTATTGTTCGGAGCAGAATGCCTGGTCGAAAACTTGCGGGCGTGACTCGAAGGGCTTGCCGCAGCAGGCGCAGCGTTTGATCATCGTCGGGTTCTCCATACAAAAAAGGCGCTGGAAACCGCGACGGCACTGCTGCCGCCCTCGAATGCGGGCCACGCTCGGCTCGATCCGTCAGTGGGGCGTTCTCGTCATCCAGGGGTGTGAGCGCACAGTGGCTTGGGTTCCTGTTCGTCGGTGTTTATTGACATACACCGATGTTATGGAACAATGTGCCCCTATGGACACGGCCGCCGACAAACTCCTCGAACTGGTGCGCAGGCAGGGACTGGTGCGCCCCAACGCACTGGCCCCGCTGGGGATCCCACGGGTGGCCCTGACGCGGGCCGTGCGGCGCGGGCAACTGGAGCGCGTCGGGCGGGGGCTATACGGCCTGACGGCGCGACCCGTGTCGGCCCACGGCACACTGGCCGAGGTGGCGCGACGCGTCCCCAAGGGCGTGGTCTGCCTGCTGTCGGCACTGCGCTTCCACGACCTGACGACCCAGGCCCCGTTCGAGGTCTGGCTGGCCATCGACAACAAGGCCGCGCCCCCGAAGCTGGACTATCCGCCGCTGCGTCTCGTGCGTTTCTCTGGCGCGGCGCTGACCGATGGCGTCGAAGAACACGTCGTGGATGGCGTGCCTGTTCGCGTCACCGGCGTCGCCAAGACCGTGGCGGACTGCTTCAAGTACCGCAACAAGATCGGGCTGGATGTGGCGCTGGAGGAACTGCGCTACGCGTGGACGTCCCGCCGCATGACCAGCGACGAGATCTGGCACTACGCCAAGATCGACCGCGTCGCCAACGTGATGCGCCCCTATCTGGATAGCCTGGCATGAACAAATCAGACAAGAGCGGGCGCAACCTCGCCGCATCGGTTCGTGCCCGGTTGCTCAACAAAGCCCGCGCCGACAAGCTCGATTTCAACCTGCTGCTGACCCGCTACGCGCTGGAGCGGATGCTGTACCGCCTGAGCGTTTCGGAGCAGCGCGGGCAGTTCCTGCTGAAAGGCGCGCTGCTTTTCGACATCTGGTTCGATGAGCCGCACCGTCCGACCCACGATGCCGATCTGCTGGGTTTCGGCTCCGCTGAAATTCCTCATCTGGAAAACCTGTTCCGCGAGATCAGCCAGATCGCCAGCGACGACGGCATCGTGTTTCAGGCCGACAGCGTCAAGGCCGCCGAAATCCGTAAAGAAGCGAACTACGCAGGCGTCCGGGTGACGATGACAGGTCTGCTCGACGGCGCACGCTGCCCGGTGCAGATCGACATCGGCTTCGGCGACGCCGTCACACCCGCCCCGGAAAACGTGCAGTATCCGGTGATCCTCAATGGAATGCCGAAGCCACATCTGCGGGTCTATCCCCGCTACACCGTGGTCGCCGAGAAGCTGGAAGCGATGGTCAAGCTCGGCATCCTCAACAGCCGCATGAAGGATTACTTCGATCTGTGGACTCTGGCCCGCCATTCCGATTTCGACGGCGCGGTACTGGCGCAGGCGATCCGCGCCACATTCGAGCGACGTGGGACGAGCATCCCGTCGGGCCAGCCGCTCGGCCTGACCGACGAGTTCGCGCACGACGAGCAGAAGACCAAGCAGTGGCAGGCGTTCCTGCGCAAGAACACCTTGGAGCCGATGACGCTGATTGCAGTCATCGAGGCGTTGCGTGAATTCTTGCTGCCGGTGCTGACCGTCCGCGACGGCTTCAATCGTCAGTGGCGGGCGGACGCGGGATGGACTGAATCCTGATCGCGTGGCGCAGCCACCAATTCGATTGCGTGTTTGGGAACTGAACCCGCGTCCGGTGGGCCGTCCCATCCGCGAGGCAGAATGAGTGCAGACGCAGGATGGACGGTGAAACTGAAGGGTTTTTCACCCTCCCTCGCCCTCCAGGGGATTGCTAGGGAAATCCGGTTGTTGTGGTAACGTCAGCACCACCAATTGTAAGTATCAAGAAGTACCTAAAGCCTCATTCCCCATGGG
>JBOICL010000127.1:0-3142 GCA_050740055.1 Stenotrophobium sp. | reverse complement strand
TGTGTGCATCGCGCAGGGCCGCGTGCTCAAAGACGACAAGCGCCCGTACGACTACACCGAAGAGCAGTACCTCAAGAGCGCGGAAGAAATGTGCGCGCTGTTCGCGGATATTCCCGAGGCGCTGAGGAACACGCTGGAAATCGCGCGCCGCTGCACGCTCACGCTCAAGTTCGGCACCAACCACCTGCCGCAGTTTCCGGTGCCGAAGACTTACAGCACCGATACCTGGCTGCGCGAGCAGGCGCGGCAGGGACTGGATTCGCGGCTCGAAAAAATCATCGCGTCGCAGCCGATCGAGATCTATCGCCAGCGGCTGGATTACGAGCTCGGCATCATCGAAAAGATGGGCTTCGCCGGCTACTTTCTGGTGGTGGCGGATTTCATCCAGTGGGCTAAGGAGAATGGCTGTCCGGTGGGGCCGGGGCGCGGTTCCGGTGCCGGTTCGCTGGTGGCCTATTCCATCGGCATCACCGACCTCGACCCTTTGCCTTACAACCTGCTGTTCGAGCGTTTCCTGAATCCTGAGCGCGTGTCGCTGCCGGATTTCGACGTTGATTTCTGCATGGACAACCGCGACCGCGTGATCGGCTACGTCACGCAGAAATATGGGCGCACGCACGTTGGCCAGATCATCACCTACAGCACCATGGCCGCGCGCGGCGTGGTGCGCGACGTGGTGCGCGTGATGGGCCACCCCTACGGTTTCGGCGACGCGCTGGCCAAGCTCATTCCCGGCGTGCCGGGCGCGACGCTGGCCGACACGCTGGAGGAAGTGCCGGAACTCCAGCAGCGCTACCGCGACGAGGAAGACACGCGCGGCGTGCTGGACCTCGCTCTGGCGCTTGAAGGCGTGACACGCGGCGTCGGCGTGCACGCGGGCGGCGTGGTGATCGCGCCGCAGGCGCTCACCGAATACGCGCCGCTCTACTGCAAGCCGGGCGGCGAGAGCATGGTCACGCAGTTCGACATGAAGGACCTGGAGTCGGTCGGGCTGGTCAAGTTCGACTTCCTGGGCCTCAAGACCCTGACCATCATTCAGGAGGCGGTGGACAACATCCTGCGGGGCCGTGGCGAGCGTATCGACGTGCTCAAGCTGCCGCTCGACGATGCGGAGACTTATAAAACCTATGCCGGCGGCGCGACTACCGCGGTGTTCCAGATGGAATCTCCGGGCATGCAGCGCGCCTCCACCGATCTCAAGCCCGACACTTTCGAGGACATCATCGCGCTGGTGTCGCTGTACCGCCCCGGCCCGATGGAACTGATCCCGGAATACTGCGCGCGCAAGCGCGGCGATGCGAAAGTCGAATACCTGCATCCGGAAATGGAGGCGGTGCTCGCGCCCACTTACGGCATCTTCGTCTATCAGGAGCAGGTGATGCAGATGTCGCAGCGCCTCGCCGGCTACACACTGGGCGGCGCCGATCTGCTGCGCCGTGCGATGGGCAAGAAGATCGCCGCCGAAATGGCCAAGCAGCGCACGGTGTTCACCGAGGGCGCGGTGCAGCGCGGTGTGCTGCCGGACATCGCCACGCAGGTCTTCGACCTGATGGAGAAGTTCGCCAACTACGGTTTCAACAAGTCGCATGCCGCTGCCTACGCGCTGGTGTCCTACCAGACCGCATGGCTCAAGACGCATTACCCGGCGGAATTCATGGCCGCGGTGATGTCCTGCGACATGGACCATACCGAGACGGTTGTCACCATGCTCGACGAATGCCGGCGCATGGGACTCAAGCTGAGCCCGCCGGATATCAACCGCAGCTATTACCGGTTCACGGTGCCGGCGGCGGGCGAAATCGTCTACGGCCTCGGCGCGGTCAAGGGCATGGGTGAAGCGGCGCTGGAAGGCATCCTCGACGAGCGCGAGCGTCACGGCCCCTACACCGACTTGTTTGATTTCTGCCGCCGCATCGACACGCGCAAGGCCAACAAGCGCGTGCTGGAAGCGATGATTTTCTCCGGCGCGCTGGACGGCTTCGGCCTCAACCGCGCCTCGCTGCTCAGGACGTTGCCGAAAGCGCTGGCCTACGCTGAAAAAGCGGCCGAGAGCGCCAGCAGCGGACAAGACGACCTGTTCGGACTGGGTTCCGCCACACCGAAAGCGGGCGAGCGCATCGAGGCCGATCTGGCGCCCGACTGGCCGCTGCGCGAGAAGCTCAACCACGAGCGCGAGACGCTGGGCTTCTATCTCTCCGGCCATCCGATCGAAGCGTATGCGGACGTGATCAAGCAGATCTGCTCCGGCCGCCTGCGTGAGCTGATCGCCCAGTACGCGCTGCCCGCGCCGCTGCCGGCCGCCAACGGCAAAAAAGCCTGGCAGCCGCGCAGCAAGGTCATGTTTGCCGCTTGGGTCACTGACCTTCGCTTCTTCAAGGGAGACAAGGCGGCGGAAGGCAAGGGCGGCCGCGCCAGCTACAAAGTCACGCTGGACGACCAGACCGCGCAGATTTCCACCTGGGTCGATACCGACAAGTGGTTCAAGGTGCAGTCCTTCGTGCGCGTGGACACGCTGGTGTTCGTGATCGCGGAACTGGGCATGTCGGTCGCGCGCGACGACCGCGAGCCGGAGGCGCGACTGTACAACCCGGAATTTCTCGATCCGGCGGCCGTCATGGGTGATTACGCCACGCGCGTGACACTGGATTGGAAGTGCAGTGCGCAGGACATCGCGCAACTGCAAAAGGCCCTGACGCCCTTTCGCGGGGCCAAGGGCGCGCCGGTCACGCTCAACTATTTCAATGGCAAGGCGATAGCGACGCTGGAATGGGGCGCGGACTGGCGCTTGCGTGTGCAGGACGAAAGCCTCGGCCTTTTGCATCAAATGCTCAGCGCGAACTGCGTTAAAGTTCAATACCGGCGCTATGCGCCGCCCGTCTCCGAACGGCGCTACGAGCGCGCGTTCAGCAGCAGCAATTATGACGACGAATGAACCATGAACCTCAATCATCTGGATTTTGAACAACCCATCGCCGAACTTCAGCAGAAGATCGAGGAGCTGCGCTTCGCCACCTCCGGCAGCGGTGTCAACCTCACCGAGGAAATCGCCCAGCTCGAACGCAAGAGCCGCGAACTGACCGAGCAGATTTTCGCCAATCTCACGCCCTGGCAGGTGGCGCAACTCGCGCGCCATCCGCAGCGG
>JBOICL010000126.1:0-7148 GCA_050740055.1 Stenotrophobium sp. | reverse complement strand
GGCGAGCAGCACTCCGCGCTGGCCTTCGCAGTCGCCATCCACAGCATTCCGGTAGGCCTGCTGGTGTGGTGGCTGATGGCCCCGGTGTTCGGCCCCGCCCTGCCCGCGTTCGCACTGGGCGCGATGTGTGCCGGCACCGTCGGCGGTTATGTGTTCGGCACCGACATCGGCGGCAGCCTCAATCAGCACACCTGGGCCTGTGTGCAGGCCCTGATCGCGGGAACCCTGCTGCACGTGGCGTTCGGACGACCGCACAGCCACGCGGATCATCACTGACGCGCAAACGGCCCAGCGTTATTTGTAGCCGATGGCCGCGATCTTCATCGCCAGCTCCAGCGCCTGCTCGTAGTTGAGGCGCGGGTCCACCGCAGTCTTATAGGCGCGTTCCAGGTCGGTGTCGGTAAGGTTGCGCGCGCCGCCGGTGCATTCGGTCACGTCCTCGCCGGTCAGTTCCAGATGCACGCCGCCGAGATAGGAGCCGCAGCGCGCGTGGATCTCGAACGCCTGCGTCAACTCCGCGAGAATGTCGTCGAAGCGGCGCGTCTTGATGCCGGTCGCGGTGGACTGCGTATTGCCGTGCATGGGGTCGCACATCCACAGCACCTGATAGCCGCTTGCACGCACCGCCTCGATCAGCGCTGGCAGGTACTGCGCGATCTTGCCCGCACCCATGCGGTGGATCAGCGTCAGCCGGCCCGGTTCGTTGGTCGGGTTGAGAATCGCGCACAGTTCAAGCAGCCATTCCGCCGACATCGCCGGGCCGATCTTGACGCCCATTGGGTTGCGGATACCGCGGCAGTATTCGACGTGCGCGCCGTTGACGTCGGCGGTGCGCATGCCGATCCAGGGAAAATGCGTGGACAGGTTGTACCAGCCGCTGCTGCGCGGCACTTGCCGCGTCTGCGCCTGCTCGTACCACAGCAGCAGGGCCTCGTGCGAGGTGAAAAAATCCACGCGGTTGAAATCGCCGATGGACTGTCCCGAAAGGGTTTCCATGAAGCGCACGGAATCGCCGATGGTGTCCACGCGGCGCTGGTATTCGTCGGCCAGTTGCGAATGCTGCACCCAGTCCAGTCCCCAGTATTCCGGGTGGTGCAGGTCGGCGAAGCCGCCGTCGATGAGGCCGCGCACGAAGTTCATGGTCAGCGCCGAGTAGGCGTGGCCGCGCAGCAGGTTATAGGGATCTGGCGTGCGCGCCTTGACCGTGAATTCCGGCGCGTTGACGAGGTCGCCGCGATAGCAGGGCAGCGTCACGCCGTCGCGCGTCTCGGTATCGGCCGAGCGCGGCTTGGCATACTGGCCGGCAAAGCGGCCAATGCGCAGCACGCGCTTTTGCATGCCGTGCACCATTACCAGCGACATCTGCAGCAACACCTTGAGCCGGTTGGTGATGACCTGCGGCCGGCAGTCGGCGAAACTCTCCGCGCAGTCGCCTCCCTGAAGTACGAAACGGCGGCCGGCCTGCGCTTCCGCGATCTGGTTCTTCAGCGAATTGACCTCCCATGAAGTCACCAGCGGCGGCAGATTCCTGAGTTGCTGGAGCGCGGTGGCCAGCGCGGCTGCATCCGGATACTGCGGCTGCTGCACGGCCGTCTTGTTCTGCCAGGAGTCCGGTGACCAGAGGGGAGGATGTTCTGCGCTCACGTTGAACCACGATTACAGGGATAATGGGCGCGCAGTATAAGTCCTCGCCATCACCCATTCCCGCCGATGAGTTCGACGCCGTTCAGCGACCACACGCCCCTGATGCAGCAGTATCTCGGCATCAAGGCGCAGTACCCGGACACGCTGGTGCTGTTCCGCATGGGCGACTTTTACGAACTGTTCTACGACGACGCGCGCAAGGCTGCGCGCCTGCTCAACATCACCCTGACCCGGCGCGGCGAATCTGCCGGTGCGCCCATTGTCATGGCTGGAGTGCCCTACCACGCACTCGACCAGTATCTGGCGCGGCTGATCAAGGCGGGCGAATCGGTGGTGATCGCCGAGCAGCTTGGCGAAGCCGGCGCGGGATCATCGTCTGTTGTCCGCGCAAGCGCGGACAAGGGGCCGGTGCGCCGCGAAGTGGTGCGCATCATCACACCCGGCACGGCTACCGAGGAGGCACTGCTCGATCCGCGCGCGCAGAACCTGATCGCTGCTGTCTGCACGACCCGCGATGCTTTCGGGTTGGCCTGGCTGGAACTGTCCTCCGGCCGGTTCTCAGTGCTGGAAACCGCCCGCGCCGCGGATCTTGCGGCGGAACTGCAGCGCCTGCGGCCCAGCGAGTTGCTGGCGCCGGAAGGTGCAATGCCGGAACTGGGCAGCCTCACCGCGCGCGCGCGGCCGCGTTGGCATTTCGATCGCGCCTCCGCCTACCGGCTGCTGACCGGACAATTCCAGACCCAGGACTTGCGCGGCTTTGGCTGCGAGAATCTTGGCGCGGCCATCGGCGCCGCCGGCGCACTGTTGCAGTTCGTGCAGGAAACCCAGAAATCGGCACTGCCCCATCTCACCGGCCTGCGCACCGAAATGCAGGACGAGTCGCTGATTCTCGATGCCGCCACACGCCGCAATCTGGAAATCGACCGCTCGCTGTCCGGCCTGCACGATTTCACCCTGCTCAGTGTGATGGACCGCTGCGTCACGCACATGGGCTCGCGCGCCCTGCACCGCTGGCTGACACGCCCGCTGCGCCAGCGTGCGACGCTCGACGCCCGATACCAGGCCATTGCGCGCCTGCTCGACGACGGCGCTTACAACACCCTACGCGACGCGCTCAAGGACATCGCTGACATCGAGCGCATCCTCGCGCGCATCGCACTGCGCTCAGCACGCCCGCGCGACCTGCATGGGTTGAGCCAGAGTCTGGGCGCACTGCCCGGCGTAAGGGCCGCGCTTACCGACGTTGAAGCGCCGCTGATTACCGAACTGGAACAGAAGCTGGGCCAGCAACCTGAGTTGACCGCGCGCCTGCGTGTGGCGCTCGCGGACAATCCGCCTCTGCTGGTCAAGGATGGCGGCGTATTCCGCGCAGGCTACGATGCGGCGCTCGACCAGTTGCGCACACTGTCTGAAAACGCCGATGGCTACCTGCTCGACCTGGAAACCCGTGAGCGCGCCCGCAGCGGCATCGATAGCCTCAAGGTCGGCTACAACCGCGTGCACGGCTATTACCTGGAAACCAGCAAGCTGCACGCCGCGAAAATTCCCGCCGATTACACGCGGCGGCAGACCCTGACCAATGCCGAGCGCTACATCACCGAGGAGTTAAAGAGATTCGAGGACCAGGTGCTGTCCGCCCGCGACCGTGCGCTGGCGCGCGAGAAGGAACTGTATGAAGCGCTGCTCGACGAACTGGTGCGGCACCTGCCGGCGCTGCAGAACACCGCCGCAGCGATCGCCGAACTCGATGTGCTGGCCTGCTACGCCGAGCGCGCTCAGGCCCTGAATCTGTCGCAGCCGGAACTGGTGGACACGCCATGCGTGGAGATTCGCGCGGGCCGCCACCCGGTGGTGGAGCAGACGCTGACCACGCCGTTCGTGCCCAACGATCTTGACCTGTCCGATACCACGCGCCTGCTGGTCATCACCGGCCCCAACATGGGCGGCAAATCGACTTTCATGCGCCAGACCGCGCTGATCGTGCTGCTCGCGCATGCTGGCTCATTCGTCCCCGCCGAGGCCGCGCGCATCGGCCCGGTGGATCGCATTTTCACGCGCATCGGAGCGGCCGACGATCTTGCCTCCGGCCAGTCCACCTTCATGGTGGAGATGAGCGAGACCGCCAACATCCTGCACAACGCTACCGCGCAGAGTCTGGTGTTGATGGACGAGATCGGCCGCGGCACATCCACCTACGACGGCTTGTCGCTGGCGCGCGCCTGTGCCGAGCACCTGGCCATGCAGACACGGGCATTCACGCTGTTTGCCACGCATTACTTCGAGCTGACCGCGCTCGCCGACTCGCTGGCGGGCGTGGCCAATGTTCATCTCGACGCGGCGGAATATTCGTCGGATCAGGGCGACCGGCTGGTGTTCCTGCATCAGGTCAAACCCGGCCCAGCAAACCGCAGCTACGGCCTGCAGGTCGCCAGCCTTGCCGGTGTGCCACAGGCGGTGATCCGCAACGCGAGGATTTATCTGCAGCAACTGGAAACCCGCGCCGCAACCGCCGCTCCGGTGGTCACATCGCCGCAGCCGCAACTATCCCTGTTTGAAGCGCCGCCATCGGCGGCACTCAAGCTGCTCGACGGCATGGAGCCCGATACGCTCTCGCCGCGCGCGGCGCTGGAGTGGATTTATCAGCTCAAGAATACGCGCGAACGCGAAGGCTGAAACCGCGTCAAACGCCGGCGTGATGCAGCGCGAACTTGACCGCGAAGATGATCGCGCAGACCAGCAGCAAGGTCATGACGATGCCGGTCACGATGAAATGGAGAGGCTTGCCGCTCGAAAAATCCCGCTTTCGGTTCTTGCTGCTCTGCACGCCGAAAATCGCCGCGCCGACACTGCTGACGGTCTGCAGGACGGTAGGCGATTTCGTGGGCTCCTCGCAAGGATCACGGCTCATCTGACGACATCCACTTGGGCACGACCCGCTCTCTCGGTTTGGTGGCCAAATCTAGTTTTATTTAACTTAATTAAATAAATATATTTAGCATTTAATAACACAAATCCCCAGCAGAATATGGAGAGCGGATGAGCTTCAGTAGTCAGCAAGAATCTTCAGGGTCGCTGCGAGATCCGCCTGCGACTTGTTTTTAATGTCGTCGGCAATGAAGGCTTCGAGCTTGCCGCCAATCAGCGGGATGCCGCTGCTTACCGTCCATTTGAAATTATTTGAGGCGCCTTTGCCCTCGTCCTTGAGCGTCATGTCGGAACTGATCTTGACCGGCGCTCCCTTGATCTCGATATTAAGACGGCCGGTTTTGCCGGGAATGTCCCAGGTGTCTTCCTGAACGATCGCCGTGCTATTGCCAATGAACTTGGTGACGAAGCCGGGCATTTTCGCGCTCGATGGCAGCGTGTAGCTGCACTTGATGCGGAACTTCCTGTCGGATTTTTCGTGCTCCAACACTTCGATATCCCAAGCGCCGATCTCCTTGTATTTGCGCTCGAAGAATCTGCGGTCGGCATACATTTTCATGACCGTATCCGACGGCTTGTCGAGCACCTGCTTGTCTTCAAATTTCATGATTCCCCGTGCATCACTGTTCCATGCAAAAGGCCGCTGGACGTTTCCATCCAGCGGCCAGGTTATGCCAATGACAATACCTCTACTTCGTGGTCATCTTCTGCACGGAACTGGCCGTGAAGTAGTCTTCCGGGAAGCTGACGGTCGCATCGATCGGCTTGTCTTCGTTGAACGTCGCCGTGATGAAGTAACGGCCGGAGTCGAAGTGATAAATCACTTCCGGCGCCGTGTTGGTCGCCATGACGTTGTAAGCCCAGGCAAGGTGGCCTTCCTGGAACTGGAACAGCTGATCGCGGTTGTCATAGTCGTCGACCATGACGATATTCCAGCTGTCTTCGTCGATGTACATCACACGCTTCTTGAAGGTGTGGCTGGTGCCCGGCTTGAGAGTCGCCTCGACCACCCAGACGCGGTGCAGCTCGTAGTGCGGCAGGTCCTGATTCAGGTGATGCGGACGCGCCAAGTCCTTGTACTTCACCTTATTGCCGCCGATATGGTAGGAGTCGTAAGGAATGATCATTTCCTTCTTGCCGACCAGCTTCCAGTTGTAGCGGTCCAGGGCGCCATTGAACATGTCCACCTGGTCGTAGAACTGGTTGCCGTCGGTGCCTTCATACGGATTGTCGCAGCACACTGTCGGCGCACGGCGGATACGCTTCAGGCCCGGCGAGTACAGCCAGGCGGCGCGGCCTTCGTTGCCGGTGGAGGCCTTCTCGATCACCAGGATGAAAGTGCCAGCCAGACGTGGCGGCGCGACCGTGCGTGAAAGGTAGCGCAGGAACTGCTTGTGGGTCGCGTCCAGCACCTGCGGATGTTTGACGCTGGCATAGTCGAACTGCACGTCCTCGATGATCTTGGTGAGCTGGAACTCGCCGTTGGGCTGCACGATCATCTGGTTGTTGTAGCGTGTGGCGGCTTCGCCGCGGTATTTCAGCTTGTGATTCCAGATCGGTTCCGCACCGGTCTTGGGTATCGGAAACGGGAAACCAAGCGTGGCGCCTTCCGGATTGTCCGTGCCGACCATCGACGCCTTGACCGCATTTTCTTCAGTCGCCTTGATGACAGGCTCCAAGAAGTTTACGTTGCGATGCGACGGATACACGTTCATCTTGTAGTCGGCGAAGGATGCCAGCAGCTTGCGATGGCCATCCGACAGTTCGGGAAGGTACTGCGCCATGTTCGCCTTGCTGATCGTGTACAAAGGCTTCTCGGCGTCGATACTCGGTATATCCGGCCAATAGTCCTTCAAAGCACCGTGCTGAGTTCCCGGTGTCCAGGCCGGAATGGTGCCGGCCTTGTTGCCGGCCCTTTCGGCGCCAATGGGCGTCAGATCTTTGCCCAGATGGGCGGCCTCCGCTGCGGAAACCTTGGCGAGCGCCTGCTGGGCCGACAGGCCCAAGGCAAGCACGCCCACCCATATTGCTAGTTTTTTAATCATGCAAACTTCTCCTCTCGATGGATTCGGACCGCCGTGTATATCGCTGCCGGTGGGTTCTTGAAGGAAATTGATGCTAACGAATATTCCCTGTCCTGCCAACCGCTTTTATAAGACTCCTAAGACGCCTGGTCTCAGAAAATACGTTGCGCAGTGCACAAAAGTTGCAGGCTAAGCCTCACGGCCTGCGTTGCACCCGTTCCAAGCGATCCAACAGTAGCTGGCGCGTATTCAGTTCGGCGCCCAGCGTGGCCAGCATGATGAACACACCAGCCAGCCGGCGATGCAGGAATACGATTTCACGCGGCGGCACGCGGAAATGGATCGACAGCGCATTGACTGCCGCGACATGGCCGGCGCGCATCGGCAGGTCGCTCTTGCCCCAGCGATACTCTCCGCGCTCCGTCAGCAGTTTCGGCGGCGTGTGCTTCGATGCGGCCGCATTGAACGGCTCGACGATCAATTCGCACATGTTGAGAAACGCATCCATCACGTATTCGGGGAGTTCCGGCGTCATCATGCCGATGGCAATTGCGC
>JBOICL010000125.1:0-2133 GCA_050740055.1 Stenotrophobium sp. | reverse complement strand
GCATTGGTGCCAACGACTCCGCCGCCGATCACCGCGACCTTGGCCGCGGGCACGCCGGAAACGCCGCCCAGAAGCACGCCGCGTCCACCTTGCTCGCGCTCCAAGCAATGTGCGCCGGCCTGGATCGACATGCGCCCCGCGACTTCGCTCATCGGCGCCAGCAGCGGCAGCGCGCCGTTGGCGTCAGTCACGGTCTCGTAGGCGATGGCGACACAGCCTGATTTCACCAGCGCGCGCGTCTGCCGCGCATCGGGCGCAAGATGCAGGTAGGTGAACAGCACCTGCCCTTCACGCAGCAGCTTGCACTCCGCCGCCTGCGGCTCCTTGACCTTGATCACCAGTTCGGCGCGGCCAAAGATATCCGCCGCGTTGTCTACGATCTCCGCACCGGCGGCCACGTAGAGATCGTCCGCGAGGCCGATGCCCGCGCCCGCGCCGGACTCGATCATTACCTGGTGGCCGTGCGCGCAGAGTTCGCGCACGCCCGCCGGCGTGAGGCCCACGCGGTACTCGTGCACCTTGATCTCCCTGGGCGTGCCGATGAGCATGTGTTCTCCGTCGTAGTTCTCAGAGTGGCGATGCTTCGAGCGTATGCCCGTGCTGCGGCGCCCGCATGAGGAGCTACCCCTAGACCCGCACTGCAATGCAACTGGCGAGCCTCATCAAATGCCGCCAGAATGCGCACCCGCTCTGTGCGGATCGACCTGCTGTATTGTTTTTATATATAGATTAATTTATATATAAATCAATATTTACGAACACGACAGCAACGCTATTGCAACAGAGCGGGTGAGCGTTTCCACTCATCACCCTGGCCTTGCATATCCCATGATGTTGCCCAATCCCAACACCCGCCGCCGCGTACCGATGATTCCGTTCCTGGTGTTCAGCATCGGACTTGGCATCTGTCTCTACGTCGGCCAGCAGTACTACGAACTGCCGAAATACAACGACGCCGACATCGACGCCTCGGCCGAACTCAACGTGCAGCTCGAACTGCGGCAGCGCGCGCCCGGCCTGCCCGCGCCGACTGCGGAAGAAGCCAACGCGATGCGCGCGAAGGACCGCGCCGAGATCGCCGGCCTCATCCAGGCGGATCGCACCAAGCTGCAACAACGCTTCGGCGTCGGACTGATCGCGCTGGTGTTCGGACTCAGCCAGCTCGTCACGAACTGGATGTGGCGGCGAATGAAGCCAAAATAGGCACAACCCAAACAAAAAGGCGCGGCCACTGCTGGCCGCGCCTTTATATCTAAAGCCCTTCTGCGCTAGTTTGGATTGGCGCAGGTGCCAGCCTGGCCATATGGACTGCTTTCACCCGGTGGGGCAACCGCTTGATCTTTAAAGTCCGCAGCCAGCCCAGGCAGGGTAAAGCCCTGTCCCGTCTCACCCTGGTTGCCGTTGACCGTGATCGTGGCGAGGATAAAGATCTGCACCCAGTACGCCCGGTCCTTCGGGTAGGTGATGTTGAACTGGCCGGTGCCGTTGGCATCCAGCGTTACTGATGCCGGCACCGAGGTCACATTGCCCGGATCCAGCAGCCCATTGCCGTTGTAATCCTCGCCGGGGTCCAGGATGCCGTTGTGATTGGCGTCCTCATTGAGGCACCCGAAGCTCGTCGTCGTTGCGCAGTCTGGATCGGTGCTGCAGGTCACAGCATACGTGGGCGTCCACTTGACACCGACGAATGTTTCAACACCTTTCTGATAGGCCAGAGCGTTCGTCACCAGGTTAACGACGCTCCCCGCCGGCGGCGGATTGCCGGCGGCATCGGTCACCAGCACCGAATAGGGCAACTGGTATTGCGTGCTGTTCAAGGCGGTGATCGTATTGCCCGTGCCCAGAACGATGCGCAGGGCCTGCCATCCCACAGTGAGATTCACCGTTCCGTTCTGTACCGCGGTGAGAGTGAACGTCGCTCCTGCCCCGGCACCACCTGTAACCGACACGGGGTTCGCCGGCAGCGCGGTGTAGGTGCCTCCGTTGAGCACCGTTACGGCGGTAATGGCGCCCGCCGTGACCGACACGACCTTCAGTTGGGCCACTACGGTGGAAGTGCCGCCGGACACGCTCAAAACATCGCCAAGCACATAGCCCGCGCCCCCACTGGCAACGGCAGCGGAAGTAATCGTG
>JBOICL010000124.1:0-14334 GCA_050740055.1 Stenotrophobium sp. | reverse complement strand
CCGGAATAGCGGATGCCGCCGTCGGCGATCAGCGGGATGCCTTTTTTCTTCAGCGCTGCGGCGACATTCATCACTGCGCTGATCTGCGGCACGCCGACGCCGGCGATGATGCGCGTGGTGCAGATCGAGCCGGGGCCGATGCCGACCTTGACCGCGTCCGCGCCCGCTTCCACCAGCGCCAGTGCCGCTTCGCCGGTGGCGATGTTGCCGCCGATCACCTGCAGGTCCGGGTATTTCTTCTTGATCATGCGCACGCGATCAATCACGCCGCGCGAGTGGCCGTGCGCGGTGTCCACCACCACCAGGTCCACGCCGGCCTCGACCAGCGCGGCGACACGGGCATCGGTGTCGGGGCCGGTGCCGACCGCCGCGCCGGTGCGCAGGCTGCCGCGCTCATCCTTGCAGGCCAGCGGATGGTCGGTCGATTTCTGGATGTCCTTGACCGTGATCATGCCGCGCAACTGGAACTTGGCGTTGACCACCAGCACTTTTTCGATGCGGTGCTGGTGCAGCTTGGAGATCACTTCCTCCTTGCTCGCGCCCTCGCGCACTGTGATCAGGCGTTCCTTGGGGGTCATCACGCGCGACACCGGTTCGCCGTAGCGCGTTTCGAAACGCAGGTCGCGGCTGGTGACGATGCCGACGAGATTTTTGCCGTCCACTACCGGCACACCAGAGATGCGGTTAGAGCGCGTCAGCTTGAGCACCTCGCCGACGGTCATGTCGGGCGGCACGACGATGGGGTCGGTGATGACGCCGCTCTCGTACTTCTTCACCGCGCGCACTTCCGCAGCCTGGCGTTCGGCGGTCATGTTCTTGTGGATGATGCCGAGGCCGCCTTCCTGTGCCATCGCGATGGCCAGCTTGGATTCGGTGACGGTGTCCATCGCAGCGGACATCAGCGGAATGTTCAGCCGGATGCGCGGGGTGAGCAGCGTGGAGGTGTCAACCTGCCGGGGCAGGACTTCGGAATAGGCCGGTTGCAGCAGAACGTCGTCGAAGGTCAGGGCTTCTTGTTCGATCCGGGTCATTAGAGGCTCCACCAAAACGATATTATACGGGACACCCCTTATTTCCCGCAGGCCCATGGCCGCCCGCAGCCCCGAAACCGGTGCCCGCACCGTTTACCAAGTCTCTGAACTCGCAGAGATTTTGCGTGGCCTGCTGGAAGATTCACTGCCGCGCATCTGGGTCCAGGGCGAGATCTCCAATTTTTCCCGGCCCGCGTCGGGTCACTGGTACTTCACGCTCAAGGACGCCGGCGCGCAGATCCGCTGCGTCATGTTCAAGGGCAATAATTTCCATGTGCGCCCGCAGCCGAGCAACGGCGACAGCGTGCTGCTGCGCGGGCAGGTCAGCCTCTATACGGCGCGCGGCGACCTGCAACTGATCTGCGAACACATGGAGCCGGCGGGCGAAGGCGCCCTACTGCGCGCCTTCGAGCAGCTCAAGGCGAAGCTCGCTGCCGAAGGTCTGTTCGACGAGCATCTCAAGCGCCCGATTCCCAAGGTGCCGCGCGCCATCGGTGTCATCACCTCCGCCACTGGCGCGGCGGTGCAGGACATTCTCACCACCCTGTCGCGCCGTTTTCCTCTAGGCACGGTGGTTCTGTACCCGGTGCCGGTGCAGGGCGCGGAAGCCGCGCCTGCGATCGTGCGCGCCTTATCCGAGCTGCCGAAGCTGGCGCCTGTCGATGTGATTCTCCTTGCGCGCGGCGGCGGCTCACTGGAAGACCTCTGGGCCTTCAACGAAGAGGCGGTGGCCCGCGCCATCCGCGCCTGCGCGGTGCCGGTCGTTAGCGGCATCGGCCACGAAGTGGATTTCACCATTGCCGATTTCGCCGCCGACCTGCGTGCGCCTACGCCCACCGGCGCGGCGGAGCTGGTCAGCCCGAATGTGGCGGAGTGGGCGCAGCAACTGGAGTCGTTGGCCGCCGAACTCACCGAGACCTTTTTCCACGCGCTGGCGGAACGGCAGGCGCAGCTGGAGCGGCTCGGCGCGCGCCTGCAAGTGCTGCATCCCGGCCGCCGCCTCGACGACAGCGCGCAGCGGCTAGATGATTTGAGCGGGCGTCTGGCGCAGGCGCAGCGCAATCTTGCCGGTCAGATTCTCTTGCGCTGGCAGCACGCACGGGAACGCCTGCTCGCCGCGCAGCCCGGCCTGCGCATACGCCTGATTTACGAACGCGCAGAAAACCTGGAAATCCGACTGCGCGCTGCCATCGGTCTGCGTTTGAACAGCGCGCAGTCGGGACTCGTACGCGCGGAATCCCTACTGCACAGCCTCGGCCCGCAGGCGGTGCTGGATCGCGGCTACGCCATCGCCCGCACGGCGGGTGGACAGGTGTTGACCGATGCTTTGGCGTTGAGTGCGGGGCAGGAACTGGAAGTGCTGCTTGCGCGCGGCCGCGTGGATGCGGAAGTGAAGCGACTGCATCCACCTGCACGCGACCCGGAATAGGTGTCACCCGCACCCATTGCCCTTCGGGCAAGCGCCGCGTCAGCACCCGCTCCCGGCATTTGCCCCAAGCAGATCGTTGTTATTAATTGATATATTTAAAATATATTCAATATAAATAAACGATATTATCGTCCAGGCCATGAGAGCGGGTGGCCATATTTCCGCACACGCGCTGTATCAGCGCTCGGTATCTAAATCCGGAATCCGCGTGAAGGCGATGCGCATCGGCGCGCTGTCGCGGGCGGTGTGGGCGCGGCCGAAATAGACCGTGTTCTTGCCGTAGCGCAGGTTTAATTTATCGACCGTCTGGTACAGCTTCGGGTGCGCCGGTTCTTCCGCGAACAGCGGCAGCGTTTGCTGCTGTTCCGCGCGCAGGTCCAGCAGCGTGACTCCCACCGCCATCGGCGCGGGCGTCTTGCGATGCGGCCGCCGCGCCCACAGCGAATCGAGAAAATGGCTCAGCGAGATGGTGTCCTGGGTCTCGCTGAAACGGCCGTCCGCGCTCCAGCTGTCATGGCCCAGGTAACTGATGCGGATGTGCATGGCGCCGGCGACGAATTTCATCTTGCGCAGGCGCATCGCCGCTTTCTGCAGCATGCGGTGGATCACCGCGTGTGCGTCGGTGTCATTGCGCAGCTGCGGTGGCAGCACGTGTGAGTGGCCGATGCTGCGCTGCTCGACGGGCGGCGCGTAAACCTCCTCGCCGCGCAGCCGCGCCCACATCAGGTCGCCCTCGACGCTGCCCCAGGCCCGGTGCAATTCCTCCTTGCTGGCGGCGCAGAGTTGCTCCGAAGTGTGGATGCCGTGCGCATGCAGGCGCCGCTCCATGCTGGCGCCGACGCCGCAGAAGTCACGCAGCTCGAGCGGATGAAGAATCTGCGGCAGGTCTTTCTGTTCGATTACCACCAGGCCATCGGGCTTCTGCATATCCGACGCGGTTTTCGCGAGATAGGAATTTGGCGCGATGCCGATCGAGCACTTGAGATATTCGCCGACGGTCTTGTAGATGTTCTGTTTGATGCGCCGGGCGATGGCGCTGGCGCGCTCCGGCGTCTGGTCACGCAGGTTCAGCGCGCAGTGCATCTCGTCGATGGACGGCGTCCATTCCACCTGCAGAACGCTGTCGATGGCCGCGACCAGCCGGTGGTGGTATTCCACATATTTCGTGTGATCGCCCACGATCAGCAGGATTTCCGGACACAGCTTTTTCGCTTCGCGTACCAGTGTGCCGGTCTTGACGCCAAACTTCTTCGCCTCGTAGCTGGCGGCGATGCAGCAGGTCGTCTCCGCCAGCGATGGCACCACGCCCACCGGCCGGCCGCGCAATGCCGGGTCGAGCTGCTGCTCGACCGAGGCGAAGAAGCTGTTGAAATCCACCGCCAGACGCATGCGCAAACCGGGGAAATAAAGGCGCCGGCGGTTACGTTACCGCAATAACTGACAGGGCAAAAAACCGCCGACCGCGGTAGTCCCGGCGCGTCTAGCTGGAGAGGGGTTGCGCGAGCCGGTACTGACTGGGGCTCAATCCGCTCTCGCGGCGAAAGGCCCGGGTGAAATTCGCGGCGTCGCTGTAACCAAGATCGATTGCGATACGCGTGATGGCAACCTTCGTGGTGGCGAGCTGCTTGCAGGCTCGTTCGTGAAGCACTTCACGCATCAATTCGCGAAAGCCATTGCCTTCGCGCCGCAGATGACGATCCAGCGTCCTGGTCGAGATGTTCAAGGTATGTGCCAGATCGGACAGCGATACATGACCATCACTGGCTTCCCGAAGCATCATGCGAATCCAGTCCGCCATCTTTCCCCTGGCGACTGCGCTTTCAAGCAGTGCGAAACAGCGATTCTCGGCCAGTTCCAGCGCGGTTGAATCAGCCAGTGCCGGGGGGTAGTCAAACACGATGGCCGGAATCGTCATCTCCAAGCCTGAACCCTGTTTCCAGCCGAATCGGCAGCGAGCACCGGAAAGCTCTGCATAGCGGGTTGCGTGGTCAGGCTCTGCTATTGAAAGGTAGATGTCGTGCCGAGGCATCCTCTCTTGAAGCAACTCAAGAAGAATGCCGTGGACGCCAGCCGTAATGGCTTCCAGATGTACGGCGAAACTTTCGTGACTCAAGGGCAAGACGGGATCAAAGAGAACGTGAGCCTTTTGAGGGTCACGGTGATAGCGCATGCGGAAGGTCGGCGTGATGAGCTTGAAAAAAAGAGCCAGAAGGCGAAAGGCGTAGTCCAGCGTGGGACTCGTTAGAATGCCGTAGCCGACAATGCTATGAGCGCTGATTCGCAGGGAGCGGCCTAGTTCAAAACCCAGATCCGTCCTTCCGATGGTACGGACGGCATCTGAAATCAGCTGGTCCGCCTTGTCCAATGGAAGCATTCCATCGGCACGTTCAATCAGTTTGCGCGAGATCCTGGCACGGCGGAGTATGGCGCCGGTATCGATGCCCATTTGTTCGAGCATCTGCACAAAACGTGTGTAGTAACGAGCCGGGAGTTCAGGATAGTTCGCTTTCATAAGTCTTCTGACACGTCGGGTAATGAGTGTCTGTAAAAGACAAGTTCGTGTCAATAAATGACATGCGGCAAGGTTTGGTATTCTGGAAACTGAGAAGCTGGAAGATGCGCTGGAAAATTTAATTCAAGCGATGCTTGGACGAGTACCTCGCGCTGGATTTGCACAGATACGGAAGGGCTTGTCCCTTGCACGCAGCCGAATTGACCGCGCTCTCGACATGAGATTGGCAGGGAATAAAATTTCGTTTTTACGTGCGGGGCCACGCATCTTTTAGCCTGTATATTGCGTAGTGCCTTAGATACGGTAGGTTTAGATCGTTTTTAAAGACGGCTGATGCAGCCTTGTGGCTGCAATATTGATTTCTGGGGAGAGATTAAATGATTGGGAAATTATTCAGACGCTGTAGCGCGTGGTTTCTCTTCTCAATAGGTGCACTTGCGGCGAACTTTCTAATGCCGGGTGTAGCCACCGCATTGTCATTCCAGATTCCGCTGGGGTCCAACGACAACATTGATGTGAATTCAAATTCAACCTTGATCCTGGGAGTCGCGGTTAGAACAGAGCCTCAGCGTACAGCCGCAATAGGCAAGAACAATCTCAATCCGAACGTCTGCGGCAGAACGAGTCAGGGGCAGATTTACTACCAGGACTGCCAGGGTTTGTTCACCGCGCAATCCTTCCCCGCTGCGCATCTGGCTGCAGCGCCGGGCCAGTTCAGCGATAACTTCGATCAAGGCGACCTCAATTACGACCAATGGGATCTTACCCAGGCAGAAATCCGCCTGAATCAGGATTTGGCACTTAAATACAAGGGCTGGACTCTGTTTGCCAAAGCCATTGCCTTCTACGATCCGGTCAACTACAACTTCACCGAATATCATCCGAACGAGATCACCAAGGAGAATTACCAGCAGGTGGGGTATGTCTCGACGCCGGGAACCGAAATCATCCGGGCCGGGCAAAACCTGTCTGTACTCAGCCCGGTGATCTCCTCGCTGCCGTTGCCGGCCAATGTTGCGACCCAGTTGCTTGCCAATCCTACGGCAGTGCCGGGCTTGGGCGCACGAACCGATTCCACGCCCTGTCCGGCAAACAGAAACCCCAGTGGTCAGCCTTGCGGCATTGTCTATGGCCCCGGTGGTGTCGTGCATCCCAGACGAACCGATGGCCGTGCTCTCCGTGAAATTGGTCTCGGACTGCAGCTTCTGGATCTGAATATTTCAGGCAACGTTCCGCTACCCGGTAATCGCGGTCTGCAGCTCAGAGTCGGACGACAGCAGGTCATCTGGGGCGAAGCGACCCTGGAGTTCTTCGATTCGATCAATGTGATGAACGCGCCCAATCTGAACAATTTTTTTCGGATTGGCGGCAACGGTCTCGACGACTTTTATCAGCCCATCAATGCAATCTCGATGGGCACCACGTTGACCGACACGCTCCAGGTTTCTGGCTGGTATGCCCTGGAGTTTCAGCCGATTGAATTGCCGGCAGAAGGTGGTTTTTATTCGCCGGTCAATCTAGGTACCAAGAACGACGGGCCGGATTATCTGACGGTGGGATTTGCCAATACCACGCCGGACCCGGACGGGGTGGGCCGCAATCTGGATAATCCCCTGTCGCTGATTACCCACACGACATCCAGAGCGCAAAGGCTGAGAGACGAAAGTCCTCGCGGCATTTCCAACAACTTCGGCGTCAAGCTGAACTATTCCGCGGACTGGCTGAATAACGGCACTAATCTCAGCTTTTATTATTCAAACTACACCTCGCGCATTCCCATTGTCAGTTTCTACTCGACCGATGAGAGCTGTGCGAAAAACAGCACCAGTGCAGCGACTCTTGCTCTTGATTGCCCCAATCTTCCCCTGACGCATGCCCTAACTACGCCCAACGATCCGGCCGGTGCCACCAGCGACGTTGTTCCACTGGACGGCCTCAAGTTCCAGCTCGAGTATCCGGGTTCGATTCACATGTACGGTTTCAGCTTCAATACCAGTTTTGGTGATGTTTCCATGCAGGGAGAAGTGGCTTACCGGCCCAACGATCCTTTGCAGGTGGATATTGTTGACCTGGCTTTTGCCGGACTCGGGCCGGTGTTGACCAATTGTGACCATGCACCGGGCTGCGTTGGCAGCAACGCCGGACTTGGCACCTTGTCGGACGGCTCGATAGGCACTTACGGCAGCAGCAATTACACGACGAGAAATGGCCCCGGTGCGTTCAACGATACATACGATGCCGCGGTTGGCGCTATTCCGGGAGCCGGACGTTCATTCCCCAATTTCATTATTCCCTACCGTGGTGGAGTGATCGGGCTGAACTCTCCCAACTCATATATTCGTGGTTGGGAGCGGTTCAAGACCTTGTCGCTGGATTTCGGCGCCACTTACGTCGAGGGCAACACCGATTTTACACCGCGCCTGCTGCACGCGGATCAAGTGATCTGGCTACCGGAAATCGGTGCCCGCGGCATTCTGGATCTGCCGCCGCTGGATCGCCTCGCGCTGGCAGTTCCCGGCACTTACACCAGTCCGACGGCGGGCGCTGATGGTTCAGGTGCCAACGGTTCATTGCAGGCCTGCTCGACCAATGTCGCCTGTCAGTACGGACCTGACGGTCTTCGTTTCAACCCGCACCAGGCACCGCTGGGCCTGTATCCGACCAAGTGGTCAGGCGGTGTCGGCGCGGTCGTCCTGATTCGTTGGGACGACGTGCTGCCCGATATCAGTATCGATCCAACCTTTATTTTCAAGCATGACGTCTTCGGGCACTCACCCGGCTACCTCTCGAATTATGTCAAGGGACGAACGCTTCTGGATACCAATATCGAAGTGCGGTATCGAAACAAGCTTTCGGTCAATTTCGGCTATCAGATGTGGTCGGGTGGCGGTGACGCCAACCTGTTCCACGATCGTGATACGGCAAGATTTTTTGTGAAATATGCATTGTGAGAAATCTATTGAGCGCTGTTGTGCAAGATGATGTTTTATTTTTATAAGAGGAGTCAGGAAATATGAGCAAGCACCTTTACATAACGTTGGGCACAGCCTTGCTTGTGCTTGGAATACAGAGTGCACTGGCCAAGGTCTCGCCCGAACAGGCTGCACAACTCGGGAAGAGTTTGACGCCGATCGGTGCCGAAAAAGCGGGGAGTAGCGATGGCATGGTGCCTGCGTGGACGCCGGCCAAGCAACATGGAAATCTTTCCGGGGACTACGCATCAGATCCCGTGATCGAGGGCGACAAGCCGCTGTTCACGATCACTTCGCAGAACATGGCCAAATACGCCGACAAGCTGAGCGAAGGCCACAAGTATCTGCTCAAGACGTTCAGCGACTACAAGATGATTGTCTATCCGAGTCATCGCACCGTCGCATGGCCCGACTTCATCTACAAGTCCACAGCCGTCAATGCCGTCAACTGCACCCTGGAGGGCACGGACGATCCGGACAATTGCAAACAGGGTTTCCCCTATCCGATTCCGACCGATGGCGCGCAGGTGATCTGGAATCATCGCATCAAATGGCGCGGCGATTCCGTACGGCGCAACAACGACGAAATGAATGTTGACGCGAATGGTCACAGCCAATTGGCGCAACTGGTCGAAGATGTGCAGTTCCTCTATGCCAACAAAGAGCATCCGGTGCCGCTGGAGAAAGGCAAGGGGTTATTTTTGTATTACTTCTCCAAGATTCTCGCGCCAACCCGTACAGCAGGCACCATGCTTTTGGTGAACGAGAGTGGTGGTACAGGTGCCAGCGGACGTGCTGCGTGGCTATATGCGCCGGCCCTGAAGCGTATTCGCCGCGCTCCCGCCGTGTGCTGCGACAACCCGTATGAAGGTACCGACGGGCAGGAATTTTATGATCAGGTCGATATGTTCAATGGGGTGCTCGAGCGTTATACATGGAAGCTGGTCGGCAAGCGCGAAATGATCATCCCATATGACAACTTCAAGATTGCACGCACCAAATACGCTGAACTGGTTCACCCGAATCATCTCAATCAGGATCTGCCACGTTATGAAATGCATCGTGTCTGGGTCGTGGAGGCCACGCTGCGCCCCGGCCAGCGCCATACCTACGCCAAGCGCGTGTTCTATGTAGATGAGGATTCCTGGGACATCGTCATGGTGGACTGCTACGACGCCCACGGCGGGCTGTTCAATTTCCAGGAAGGCATGTCAACGCCGGCGTACAACGTGCTCAGCGCCTTCACTGTGCCGGAGCTGATCTATCACTTCGACTCCGGCCGTTATTTCATCACGGCCTTGCAGGCAGAGGGGCACCCCAATGACTACAGCGTGAAGTTTCCGGAAGGGTATTTCACCGCCAATGCGGTGCAGGAGCGCGCATCAAAGTAAGCAAAACACAGCCTGGCGGGTGATCACGATCACCCGCCAGCGTTTTACGAACAAGTGGCCCGCAGGCGTAGTTGAAAAGCAGAACAAGGGCGCGGCGACACACGCTAATGCGAACAGTTGTGGGGATATTTAACTGTTCCGGGACGTTTTTTACGAGTGCGCTGGACCAGTTCCCCGACTTATCTGGAGTGATTTTCGATGCATGGCGACCCTCGCGGTTGGTTTTCACAGATGTTCGTCAAAATCACGGAGCCGCTGATTTTTTCAAAGCGACCGTTGACACTGGCTGTCATTCTGTTCATTACCCTGTTTCTGGGATTTGAAGCGCTGCATCTAAAGCTGGACTCCGGCTTCGAGAAGCAGTTGCCCAAGGACCACCCTTATATCCAGGTATTGAAGAAATATCAGGATCAGTTTGGTGGCGGCAATACTGTGTTGTTAGCCGTATCCGAGAAGCCCGGCAAGGGCGACATCTATAATGGGAAATTCCTGGCTTCGTTGAAGGCCGCAACGGATGCCGTGTTCTTTCTGCCGGGTGTCGATCGCACGCGCATCAGTTCCCTGTTCACTCCCAATGTCCGCTTCATTGAGGCGGTTGAGGGCGGGTTTCGCGGCGGCAATGTCATTCCTTCAGGCTTCACTCCAACACCTGAATCCTTGAGGCAGATCAAGGAAAATGTTGCGAAGGCCAATGTCATCGGGCGTCTGGTCTCGAATGATCAGGATTCGGCCATGGTGGTGTCGGAGCTGGTGGACCAGAATCCACGCACGCACCAGAAGCTCGACTATATCCAGGCTGCTCACGAATTTGAAAATATCCGCGGCCGGCTGACCAGCCCGGTGATGTACGAGTACACGATCGAGAAAGACGATCCGCCGCTAAAGGCTGGTACAAAAATCACAACGGTTTACAAGGATCCACGCGCATTGTTCTACTCGTTCAGCACAGTACAGGCGGCTGTCATCAGCCCCAGTGGCGAAACCCTGGATCGCACGTTTCGCGGCCGCCAGCTCACGGTCACCGAGAAGAAAAATCCCAATTACAACGCCGACGTCAACGTCGAAATCATCGGCTTTGCCAAGGTCATTGGTGACGTTGCTGATGCTTCTTTGCAGGTCGTCAGTTTCTTCGCGCTGACCGTGTTGCTGGTCTGGCTGATTCTGTCTTACTACATGGGCTCGTTTATCGTTTCGATGTATCCGCTGAGTTGTGGTTTGCTCGCGGTGGTCTGGGAGCTCGGCATTCTCCATCTGGCCGGCTACGGTCTCGATCCCTTCGCCATTCTGGTGCCGTTTCTGGTGCTTGCGATCAGTGTTTCACACGGCATTCAGATCACCAGTTTCTGGCTGCTGGAAGTTGCCGACCGCGGACTCGATAGTTTTGCAGCTTCGCGTGCCACCTATCGCCGCTTGGTGATTCCAGGTGTGACCGCGTTGATTACCAACATCATCGGCTTTGGCACCATCCTGCTGATTCCCATTGGTATCGTTCGCGAAATGGCGATCAACGCCATGTTCGGATTGTTTGCCGTGATTATCTGCAAGAAAGTGCTGTTGCCTTGTCTGCTGTCCTACGTGCATCTGAAAAATCCGCAGCGCTTTCGTGACTATCAGCATCAGCGCGATGCCAGGCTCAAGCCGATCTGGCACAAACTGGCGATCCTGACGCACAAGCCCTATGCAGCAATCGTGATCGCGATGGCGGTTATGGCCTGGGGCGGTGCCGAGTGGATAGCGCGTGGTCTACAGATCGGCGAATTGCATGCCGGTGTACCGGCGCTGCGGCCGGATTCTCGCTACAACCTTGATTCCGATTTTATCTCGAAGAAATACTCAATCGGTGTCGATATCCTGCAGGTTTATGCAGCCACCAAGAAAAATGGCTGTATTGATTACGACATCATGAACAAGACCAACCGCTTCGGTTGGTATATGGATAATACGCCGGGCGTTGTCTCTGCGACATCAATGGCACTACTGGATAAGGTAGTCTGGGCGCAGTACAACGAAAATAATCCGCGATGGCTACAGTTACCACGATCACAGGATGGTCTGATTTTGGCGGGGCAGCAGTTCACCACCTCGACGGGCCTGCTCAATGATGATTGCAGTGTGATGCCGACCTACATCTTCATGAAGGATCACAAGGCGACAACCATCGATGCCGTCATTGCAGCCATCGACAAGTTCACGGCCGATATCAAGAGCACCAGTCCTGTGCAGTTCCAGTTGGCCGGCGGCAACGTTGGCGTCATGGCGGCTACCAACGACGTGATCAAAAAGACCGAGTTTTCAGTGCTGTTCTGGCTCTATGCCGCGATCACACTGTGTGTATTCGTGTCGTTTCGCGGGATCACCAGCATCATCTGCGTCGTGGTGCCGCTGGCAGCAGTGTCGGTGTTTACCTACGCCATCATGGTGTTCCTCGGCATCGGCGAAACTGTGGCGACCTTGCCGGTGGCCGCATTTGCCGCGGGTATCGGCGTGGACTACGGCATCTACATCTTCAGCGTGCTCGAAGAAAATGTGAAAGCCAAGGGCATGCGGCTGCGCGAAGCCTACGCCGACACCCTGCATCAGACCGGCAAAGCCGTAGTGGTCACCGCACTGGCGCTGTCGGCGAGTGTTGCCACCTGGATCCTTTCGGGACTGCAGTTTCAAATCGATATGGGCATTCTGTTGACCATCATGTTCCTGGCCAATGCCGTAGCCGCACTGGTCATGTTGCCGGCTTTCGCTGCCTTCCTGATGAAGGACGATGACAAGGCGGCTGTCAGCTTGGTTGATGCCAGTGCCTACGAGGTGACGCCATGAGCGCTTGCATGCATCCACATCTTTGCACCAGAGACCGCTCGCTCAAGGCGCTGGTTGCCGCCTGCTTCTGCATAGTGACTTGCGTTGCCACCCTGCCGGCATGTGCCGCCGATGCATCGTCCGCCAGTTCCACGCCGCCGAGCGCAGCACCGATTGCCGCCATGATGGCGGTGCACGCCGCAAGCGGACTGCTGCTGGGTGTGACCGACACCGGCAAGCATCTGGTGGCAGTCGGTGGTAACGGAGACATTATCCTGTCCAATGACGGAGTCACCTGGACCCAGGTTCAGACACCCGTTGACGTGACGCTGACGGGTATCTCGTTTGCCGACGATCAACACGGCTGGGCCGTTGGACACGACGCATTGATTCTGTACACAGCCGATGGCGGACACACTTGGCGCATTCAGAACGATCAACCGGCACTCAACTCGCCGATGTTCGCCGTGCAGGCCATCAGTGAGCAGAAAGCAGTTGCAGTAGGTGCGTTCGGACTCATGAAAATGACCGAGGATGGCGGCAAGCACTGGGCGGACGTTGACGCTCATGAGGTTGTCAGCGACAAGCTGCATCTCAATAACATTACCCGGCTTGCCAATGGTGATCTGCTCGTCGTCGGCGAAAATGGCTTGGCAGCCGTGTCCACGGACGGGCTGCACTGGCAGCGATTGAAGATTCCGTATGAAGGATCGTTCTTCGGTGCGCTTCCCTGGGGCAGTCAGGGGGCAATTGCTTACGGACTGCGCGGCAATATCTATGCGACCGAGGATGTCCACACAATGCCGTGGCACCAGATCGAAGTGGCGACGACCAGCAGTTTCTTTGGCGGACTGAAATTGCCGGCAGGCGGAATCGTGATCGTCGGCGGTGACAGCGCCGTGGTCAGAATTGATCAGAGCGGCACGGCGCATCTCATGCACAGCAACCCGGACCGCATTGGTCAGTCGAGCACTCTCGCCGCAGGTGTTTTCTACAAGGACAAGCTGCTGATGACAGGTACATCCGGAATTGTGCATGCATCGCTGCAGTAGTCGACAGGCAGTGCAGTCTATGAGGGCCAGTCAGGCCGCTGAATACGATGAGTAACAAGTCTGCAATAAATATTGCGGTCCCTGTTGCAAAGCGGCCACGCATTCCTGCAGGCGGGCTCCATCATCCGCCCGACATCGCATGGGGAACGCTGCTGTTGTTTGTCGCCGCACTGACGCTATGGATCGCGGCGCTGCTGGCGGCAGTCAACGGCATTATTCCAGCGGCCGTTGCGATTCTCTTGCAGACCGTCGCCACCTTCATGCAGTTCACCGTGCTGCATGACGGCGTGCATCGTTCGCTGGCGCGCAGCTATCCTCGGGTAAACATGTTCGTCACCAATATCGCTGGTGCATTCCTGGGTTTGATCGGTGTCGGCGCAGCATTTCGCTACGTCCACTTCAAGCACCATCGCCATACCAACGAGACCGGCAGTGATCCGGATCTCTGGAGCGGCAAAGGTTTGCGCTGGCTGATGCCGCTGCACTGGGCAACGGCGGATTCCTATTACGGTTACGTGATACTCAAGGATTGGCTGATTATTCCGTTGCGTGAGCGCGTGCAGATTTTGTTCGGCATTACAGTGCTCGTCTCCATCTTCGGCACTTGTGCATGGTTAGGGTATGCCCGCGAAGCACTGCTCTACTGGATTCTGCCGGGCAGGCTGGCCATCACCTGGCTGGCGTTCGCATTCAATTACCTGCCGCATCATCCGCACGAAGTCGAGCAACGGCACAACCCTTACGCTTCCACCAACGTGCGCGAGGGCCTGGAGCCGTTATCGAATTGGATATTCCTGTATCAGAACTATCATCTGATCCATCACCTTTATCCGAGCGTGCCGTTCTATTGCTACGCAAAAATCTGGCGCAACAACCGTTCGAAATTCGTCAGCCTGGGTGCACCGGTGCTGCGCTGGTACGGATCAGTTCCTGACTATCGTCAGAATATCGGACGGAAGTCCGGCGAGTAGTGCAGCCGTTCAAGGAGGCGCATTGAAAAAGCAGGCGCGCCCGATCCAAGCATTCTCGGCGCGTGTCAAGGTAGTTGTCGCCTGATTCATGCGGCCATCCGTTTGTCAGGATTGGCAGCCAAAACTGATTTGATGATTGAATTTCGCTCTGGGTTGAGCGTGACTGCGGTGATCGGCGTCCAG